>NZ_LEKR01000052.1:0-31246 GCF_001580555.1 Stenotrophomonas sp. DDT-1 | reverse complement strand
GCCGAGCACCGATCAGCCCCAGGGGAAATGCCGTCAGCGCATCGGCACCAGCACCGCCTCGCGCCGGTACAGCGCTGGGAACTGCTTGGCCAGGGCCACCAGCTTCGGTGCGTCGTAGTAGCGGATGTAGGCGGCCTGCGGGTAGTTGGTCATGTAGTTCTGGTGGTAGCTCTCGGCCGGGTAGAAGCGCTGGCCGCTGACCAGCTGGGTGACGATCGGTGCGCGGTAGCTGCCGGCCTGGCCGAGCTGGGCGATGTAGGCGCGGCTGGCCGCCTGCTGGCGGGCGTCATCACTGAAGATCGCCGAGCGATACTGGCTGCCGTGGTCCGGACCCTGGCGGTTGAGCTGGGTCGGGTCGTGCGCGACCGAGAAGAACACCTGCATCAGCTGTCCATAGCTGACCTGGCGCGGGTCGTAGTCAATCTTTACGGCTTCGGCATGGCCGGTCTGGCCACCGCTGACGCGCTCATAGCGGGCATTGGCTGCACTGCCACCGATATAGCCGGACACCGCATTGCTCACGCCCTTGACGTGCTGGAACACGCCCTGCACGCCCCAGAAGCAACCGCCGGCAAACACCACGCTGGCGTGGGTGGCGTCATCGCGGAACGCCGCATCGCCGGTGGGGGCCGGCAGTGCCTGGATCTGCGCGCTGGCTTCGACCGGCGCCGCAGCCGCGCCGTGATCGACCAGCAGCACCCCGGCAATCAATGCCATGGCCACCAGGCCGGCAACACCGGCGGCGATGCCCTGTTCAAAGGAGAGTTTCATCATGTGCTCCCGGTTCAACCGAAGGTGAAGGCATAGGCCTGCACGCCCGCATCGAGGAATTCGATCTCGAAGCGATGCGGGCCGACCGTGCCGCGCTGGCGTACCAGCTGGTACAGGCGATGCTCGTCGACCACGCCACTGCCATCGGCGCCGACATCAGTGCCGGCATCGGTGGCGGGCAATGGCTTGCCATCCAGCAGGACGCGGAAGCGCACCGGCTTTCCTTCCTGGCCCGGTGCCAGCACCAGGTGCAGGTCGCGCGCATGGAACTGGAAGGCGATGCGGCCACCGGCCTGCTGCAGCTGCGCAGCCTCGTCGGTAACGGTCCAGCGTCCGGACAGGCCCCACTGGTTCAACGCAAGGCTGGCCGGCAATGTGTAGTCGAACGCGTTGTCGCTGCGCTGCCCACCGGGCGAGGCGAACTGCTCGGCACGGGCGTGGCCCAGATAGGTTTCCGGCGAGCGCAGATTGCCCATGTCGGCCTGCGCAGCCACGCCCTTCAGATCGGCGGCGGCCGGATCGGCCGGCGGCGGCAGGTTCGTCTGGCCGGCCTCGGTCAGCAAGCGACGGATCACCTGTTCCGAACGCGCATAGTTGCCCTCGCCGAACTGGTGGCCGCGGATGTTGCCCTGCGTATCAACGAAGTACTGCGCCGGCCAGTAGCGGTTGTTGAACGCGCGCCAGATCGTGTACTGGTTGTCGAGCGCCACCGGGTACTCGACCTTCAGCTGCTGCACCGCCTTCATCACGTTGCGTGGGTCACGCTCGAAGGCGAACTCCGGCGTGTGCACGCCGATCACCACCAGGCCGTGGTCGCGGTAGCGGCGCTCCCATTCATGCACGAACGGCATCGCACGCAGGCAGTTGATGCAGGAGTAGGTCCAGAAGTCGACCAGTACCACCTTGCCGCGCAGCTGCTGGGCCGTCAGCGGTGGGCTGTTGAGCCAGCCGGTGGCCCCGTCCAGCGCGGGCAGGGTTCCCTCGACCGGCAGCGGTGCATCGCCAGCGGCGTTGGCACCGGCCATCATCATCATCGGTGGTGCCGCCGGCTGCGCGCCGGGTACCGCGTCCAGCAGGCCCTGCTCGATACGTGCGGTGCTGACCGTGGAAAGACGGGTCAGCAGGCCGGTATCCCAGCCCAGGCCGATTGCCACCACCGCCAGCAAGGCGGCCACGCCCAGCACCTTGCGCAGTACATCGCCCAGGCCAAGCCGCGCCTGCAGCGCACGGAACACGCGGCCGCCCACCCACACCGCCAGTGCCAGCGCGGTGATCGCGCCCAGCGCATACGCCAGCAGCAGGGCACTGGTACCCACGCTGGCACCATGCAGGGCGGCACCGGTCAGCACCAGGCCGAGGATCGGACCTGCACACGGTGCCCACAGCAGGCCGGTGGCGATGCCGATCAGCAGCGAGGTCCACGCGCCGCCGCGCCCAGCGGCATCCGCGGCATCGGCGCGCGCGTTCAGACGGGCACCCACGCGCTGGAACGGCGCCAGCAGATGGTCGGCCAGTCGTGGCCAGAGCAGGGCGACCGCGAACAGCGCCATCAGCAGCAGGGCGATCCAGCGCCCGACCTGGTTGGCCTGTGCCACCCATTGGCTGCCCACCGCGGCCAGGCTGGCGACCACGGTGAAGGTGAGCGCCATGCCCAGCAGCAATGGCAGCGTGCTGCGCAGGAACGGACGGTCGGCACGCGCGAACACGAACGGCAGCACCGGCAGGATGCAGGGGCTGAGCAGGGTCAGCGCGCCCCCCAGGTAGGCAAGCAGCAACAGCAGCATCGTCAGGCTCCGGAAACAGGGGAAGAACCGACCGGCACCCGCCAGCCGTCGGCAGTGCCATCCGTGGCGCCGGGAACGAACACCATCGCCGCACCGTTCATGCAGTAGCGCAGCCCGGTCGGGCGAGGCCCATCGTTGAACACATGGCCGAGGTGGCCACCGCAGCGGCGGCAGTGCACCTCCACCCGCAGCATCCCGAAGGTGACGTCGCGGTCTTCGCCAATGGCGTTGTGCAGCGGCGCCCAGAAGCTGGGCCAGCCGGTGCCGCTCTCGAACTTGGTGGACGAGGAAAACAGCGGCAGCGCACAGCCGGCACACGCGAAGGTGCCCTGGCGGTGTTCCTTGTTGAGCGGGCTGCTCCACGGCCGTTCGGTGGCCTGCTGGCGCAGCACCGCGTACTGCGCCGGGGTCAGGCGCTGGCGCCAGTCGGCATCGCTGTGCATGACCTCGAACTGTCGCGACGGGCGCGCTTCGGCGGCGGCGGGGGCGGCGCGGCTGCAGGCCCCCAGGCCGAGCAGGCCGGCGGCGGTGGCAACACCGCCCAGGCCCAGCAGATGGCGGCGGGACAAGGACATGGCGGACTCCGGGAAGGGGGTGACGGGGCCATGCTGCGCCCGCCCGGGTCAACGAATCCTCACGCAGGATTCAATTTTTCGTGAGGTATCGGCGGCCGTCCCGCGCCACAATGCAACCCGCCTCCCCACTGGCCTTGAGCTGACGATGTCGACCAAACGCGTGCTGATCGTTGAAGACGATGCCCACATCGCCGACCTGCTGCGCATGCACCTGGGCGATGAGGGCTACGACGTCGCCCATGCTGCCAGCGGCGATGCCGGCCTGCGCCTGCTCGAGCAGGAAGGTCCCTGGGACGCGCTGGTGCTGGACGTGATGCTGCCCGGCGTGGACGGCCTGCAGGTGTGCCAGCGCGCACGCGCGATGGCGCGGTATGTGCCGATCATCATCATCAGTGCGCGCGGCAGCGAAACCCAGCGCATCGTCGGCCTTGAACTGGGCGCGGATGATTACCTGGCAAAACCCTTCTCGATGCCGGAACTGGTGGCACGCGTGCGCGCGCTGCTGCGCCGCGCCGAGGCGATGGCGCAGAGCGCACGCATCGATGCCGGCGCGATCGAGCTGGGGGGACTGCAGCTGGACCCGGTCGCGCGCACCGCCTCGGTAGATGGCAATCCATTGGAGCTGACCCCGCGCGAGTTCGACCTGCTGTTGTTCTTTGCCCGTCACCCGGACCAGGTGTTCGCGCGCATGGAACTGCTCAACCAGGTCTGGGGCTACCAGCACGACGGCTACGAGCATACGGTCAACACCCATATCAACCGCCTGCGCAGCAAGATCGAGCCCGATCCGGCCAATCCGCGGCGGCTGCTGACGGTGTGGGGCCGTGGCTACAAGCTGGTCGACCCGGCCGGGGCGGCGGCATGATCAAGCCGAACCTGTGGCAGAAGCTGGCAGCGGTGATCGCCGCGCTGATGCTGATGTGCTGCATGGCGCTGCTGGCACTGCAGATGCGTGCCAATACCCGCCACGAGCAGGAGGTGGTGCAGCGGCTGTCGCTGGGCCTGGCCGAGCATATCGCCCAGCGCAGCGAGCTGATGGATACCAGCGGCATGCGCGACGCCGCGGTGCGCGCGCTGTTCGGCCAGTTGATGGCGGTCAACCCCAGCGTCGAGGTCTACCTGCTGGACGACCAGGGCCGCATCCTCGGCCACGATGCGCCCAGTGGGCACCTGGTGCGAAACCGGGTGGACGTGGCGCCGCTGCGCCGCCTGCTGGCCGGTGCGCCGTTGCCGATCCTCGGCGATGACCCGCGCAGCGCGAATGGCCGCAAGGTGTTCAGCGCGGCACCTCTGATCGTGCAGGGCCGGCCGGCGGGCTATGTGTACGTGGTGCTGGTCGGCGAGCACCGGCAGATGCTGGCCGACGATCTTGCCGCCGGCAGCCAGTGGAACACCACGCTGTGGTCGGTGGTGCTGGTCGGTGGCCTCGGCCTGCTGGCCGGGCTGGTGGCGTTCTACTGGGTGACCCGTCCGCTGCGGCGGCTGACCCGGCGCATCCAGGCCTTCGACATCGACGCACCCACGCCGTTGCCACCGCCGGAGCCGCTGCGCCCCGGTGAGCGCGACGAGCTGGTGATCCTCGAACACGCGCACGCGCAGATGGCGCAGCGGCTGGGCGAGCAGTGGCAGCAGCTGCGCCAGCAGGACCTGCAGCGCCGCGAACTGGTCGCCAACATCTCGCACGACCTGCGCACGCCGCTGTCGTCGCTGCATGGCTACCTGGAAACGCTGGCGTTGAAGGACGCCACGCTGTCAGCGGACGAGCGCCGCCGCTATCTCGGCATCGCGCTGGCACAGAGCGCCAAGGTCGGCCGGCTGGCGCGCGCGCTGTTCGAGCTGGCGCGGCTGGAGCATGGCGAAGTGCGTTTGGAGTGGGAGGTGTTCGCACTACCGGAGCTGCTGCAGGACGTGCTGCAGAAGTTCGAACTGGCGGCACAGGCGCGCGGCCAGCAGCTGCACGCGGCGTTCCCGCCGGGCCTGCCGCTGGTGCGCGCCGACCTGGGCCTGGTCGAACGGGTGTTGACCAACCTGCTCGACAACGCGCTGCGCCATGCACCCGACGGTGGGCAGATCGAGGTGCGCCTGCGTGCGATTCCCGACAGCGTGGAGGTCAGCGTGGCCGATGACGGCCCAGGGGTCGCGCCGGCGTTGCGCACCCAGCTGTTCCAGGCACCGGCCGCGCTGGGCGCGCGGCGCGGCGAGAACGGCGGATTGGGGCTGTTGATCGTGCAGCGCATCGTGCAGCTGCACGGCCGCCGCATCGAACTGCGCGACAGCGAGCGTGGCGCGCTGTTCGTGTTCGCCTTGCCGCGTGCGGAACCGGCGGCCTAGCAGGCCGCTTCGCATTCGACGATGCCGCCGTTTTCCAGCGGCAGGCGCAGGCGGATGCAGGCACCGCCCAGCGCCGAATCGGTCACTTCGACGTGGCCGCCATGCTTGTCGGCCACCACCTGCACCAGCGCCAGGCCGAGGCCGAAGCCGGGACTGCCCGGGTCCAGCCGGACGTAGGGCTGCAGCACCTGGCCGCGCAGTTCGGGTGCGATGCCGGGGCCGTCGTCCTCCACCTGCAGGCATAGCCAGCCGTCATTGACGGTGCTGGCAATACGGATCTGCCGGCGCGCGTAACGCAGTGCATTGCCGAGCAGGTTGCGCAGTGCCAGCTCCAGCATGTGCCGGTTGACGTTGACCAGGCCCACCGGCGACAGCGCCTGCTGCACCGGCATCGGCAGCGGCGCGAACTGGGCGACCACGCCGCGTACCAGCGCCGCCAGCTGCAGGCGCTGGCGGGTCGGCTGATGGCAGCGGCCCAGTGCGGCGTACTCGACGCCGGCATCGGTCAGGTGCTGCAGCCGATCCACATCGGTGCGCAGTCCGCCCAGTGCATCGCGCTGCCCATCATCCAGCGCGGTGTCCTCCAGGTCGGCCAGGCCGAAACGCATCCGCGCCAATGGCGTGCGCACTTCGTGCGCCACCGCCTGCGCCAGCACACGCTGGCTTTCCAGCAGCTGCTGCAGCTGCTCGGCCATGTGGTTGAAGGCATTGGCCAGTGGCCGCACCAGCGCGGTGCCCGCACGCGGCGCTCGCGTGTCCAACTGGCCATCGCGCATCTGCCTGGCCGCCTGTGCCAGCTGCGAGACGTCGCGCCACAACCGATAGACCATCACGTACATCGGCAGTGCCACCGCCACCATCAGGATCAGCAGCAGGATCGCCACGCCGGACACTTCGCTGTCCTGCCAGCCCTCGTCCGGCAGCGCTTCGTCCAGCGGCCCCAGCATCACCGCGTAGTCGCTGTCACCGATGCGCTGCAGGCTGCGCATGTGCTCCAGGTCGATCTGCACGCGGCCGTTGTTGAACGGCGGACGTTGGCTGGCCGGCAACTCCCTCACTGCCTCAGCCAGCGGCACCATGCGCAGCGCGTAGGCGAAATCGGCGTCGAGTTCGCGTGCCAGCACCGGCCACTGGTCGCGCGGGGTTTCGGCGAAACGGTGCTGCAGCAGCGCATGGGTGCCACGCATCTCGGCCTGCAGACCAGCTTCCGTGCGGTCTTCCAGCAGGGCATCCCAGGCCCACAGGCCCAACACGATCAACAACAGGTGGGCGACCAGGAAGCCGACGCCGTAGCGCAGGAAGTGGAAGGCGTGGCCGCGCATCGCCGAGGGCGTGCGCTTCATCCCCATGCCGAGCGGCTGAACAGGTAGCCGCGGCCACGGACGGTCTTGATCCGTTCCGGCTGCTCGGGGTTGTCGCCCAGTTTGCGGCGCAGGCGCGAGATGCGGGCATCGATCGAACGGTCCAGGCCGTCGAAGGCGATGCCACGCAGGCCGCGCAGCAGTGCGTCGCGGTCCAGGATCTGGCCGGCGTTGCTGGCCAGCAGGAACAGCAGGTCGAACTCGGCCGTGGTCAGCTCCAGCAGGCTGCCCTGCAGGTGCACGTTGCGTGTGGACGGGTCGATGTTCAGCTCGCCGAAGCGCAGGCTGCCGTCACGCGGTTCGACCCGGCGGTGGCGGCGCAGGTGGGCGCGCAGCCGCGCCAGCAGCACCCGCGGTTCGATCGGTTTGCCGATGTAGTCGTCGGCCCCCAGCTCCAGTCCCAGCACCTGGTCGATGTTGTCAGTGCGGGCGGTCAGCACGCAGATGATGCCGTCATAGTGAGGCCGGATCTGCCGACACACTTCGAAACCATCCTGGTCGGGCAGGCCGACATCGAGCAGCACCAGCGCCGGCTTTTCGGCCAGGATCCGGGCCACTGCCCGCTCGCCGCTGCGTTCATGGGCGACCTGATAGCCGTGCCGCTGCAGGTAGTCACTGACCATCGTTCCCAGGCGGGCATCGTCTTCGACCAGTACGATATCCAGCATTTCCAAGGCGTCCGTAGGCGCAGACGTACCGCCACGGCACGAGCGCGGCGATGCTATCCCAGCCATCGGGCCGCCCGGGTGCCGGGGGCGGGCGCCATTCAGCCGGGGTTGCTGGCGCACGGGCCGGGTCTCAGTCCCGGCAACGACTTGCCGCACAGCATAGCCTGCCGCTGTTACAAAACGTTACCTTTGTGATACGGCGGGTGACGATCGCTGACAGCAAAGCGACTGACGCGACGGGGCCTGCGGCCGAGCATGGAGTCTCCTCCGCTCCGCGTGCCGTCCCCATGTCGCCCGCCGCCCCCTGCCTGCTGAACCCGTCCCGCCGCCGCCAGTGCGGAGGCGCCCGATGAGCGGCGTGGTCGGGGCCTGGCTGCCGCCCGCCGAGGACGAACACCTGCTGCAGCAGCTGGCGCCAATGCTGCGCGCCCTGCAGCAGCGCGGCCGGGGGCGCATCGGTTACTGGACCGACGCCGAGGCCGGCCTCGCGCTGGGCCACTGCCGGGCGCCGGCCGATACGCCGTTGCAGCCGCTGAGCTCGGACTGCGGTCGCTACGTGCTGTGCCTGGACGGCCGCCTGTACAACCGCGCTGACCTGCAGGCGCAGTTGCGCGATCTGCCACGCAGCTGCAGCGATGCACGGCTGCTGCTGCAGGCGATCGTCGAATGGGGCGTGCAGCGGGCGCTGCCGCGTATCGAGGGCGCCTTCGGTTTCAGTGTCTGGGACCGCGAGTCGCGCGTGCTGTGGCTGGCCCGTGATCCGGTGGGCGAGCGGCCGCTGTATTACGGCTGGTGCCAGGGCCGGTTTCTGTTCGCCTCGGAGTTGAAGGCGCTGCAGGCTTTCGCCGGGTTCGCCCCGAGCATCGACCAGGATGCGCTGAGCCTGCTGCTGCGCCACGACTATGTGCCGGCGCCGCACACCATCTACCGCGGCATCCACAAGCTGGTGGCGGGCGCGATGCTGCGCATCGATCTCAGCGACCATGCCGCGGGTTGCTCCAGCCAGGCCGCGCAGGGGGGCGCGCGTTACTGGTGCGCACGCGAAGCAATGCAGCGTGCACTGCAGGAGCCGCTGCAACCGGCGCCGAGCCTGGAACAGGCCACCGATCAGCTTGAGGCGGTACTTCAGAAAGCCATCGCTTCACGCATGCACTCGCCGCTGGCCTGTGGCGCGTTCCTGTCCGGTGGCACTGACTCGTCGCTGGTGACGGCGATGATGCAGGCGCAATCCAACCTGCCGATCGAAGCATGGACGGTCGGCTTCGACGATCCGGGACATGACGAGAGCGACTGGGCGTCGCAGGTCGCGCGCCATCTGGGTGTGCAGCATCACCTGCACCGCATGGACGCGCGCCAGGGCCTGGATCTGCTGCAGCGCCTGCCGCAGGTCTGGTGCGAACCGTTCGCCGACGCGTCGCAGCTGCCGACGCTGCTGGCCAGTGAACTGCTGGGGGCACGCAAGCCGGTGGCGCTGACCGGTGACGGTGGCGATGAACTGTTCTTCGGCCACCCCAGCTATGGCCGCGCGCTGCGCAATGCGCGCCTGTGCGGCGGCTTGCCGGACTGGGTACGCGACCTGGCGCGGCGCAGCGGCAACCGCATGAACGTTGAGCGTGGTCGCCTCGGAGGATGGCGTGCATTGGTGGCCGAGGTTGCTGCCAACGATGTGGAAGGCCACTACCTGCAGCGGGTGACCCGATGGCGGCAGCCGGCGCAGGTGGTGCTGGGCGCGCGTGAACCGGTGACGATCTTCCAGCAGCAGGACACGGCGCTGCCGGCCGAAGCGCGCATCCAGTTGCTGGATTTCCGCATGGACCTGGCCGAGGGCATTCTCGCCAAGGTTGACCGTGCGGGCATGGCGGCGGGCGTTGAAACCCGTGCGCCGCTGCTGGACATGGAGGTGGTGCGACTGGCCTGGCGCCTGCCGCAGCACCTGAAGTACCACGATGGCGAACACAAACTGATTCTGAAGCACCTGTTGGCACGCTACCTGCCCGAGCCGCTGGTGTACCGTCCAAAGCGCGGCTTTGGCCCGCCGATGGCGCGCTGGCTGGCCGGTCCATTGCGCGATTGGGCGGAGGCGCTGCTGGACCCGCAGCTGCTGCGCAACCAGGGCTGTTTCGATGCGGCGCGCGTGCGCGGCATCTGGGAAGCGTTCCTGCGCGGCGAGCGCAAGTGGCACACGCACCTGTGGAACGTGCTGATGTTCCAGGCGTGGCACCAGCACTGGCACGGTGGTCGCGGGCGCTGAGGTTCCTTTGCGGTGTGTTCTGCGTGGCGTGTGGCGGATTCGTTCTGCGTGGCGCAGGGCGGAGGCCCTTGCGTACGAATGTCCTCCGGCGCCGGCCGTTGGCCGTCACCTCCCCCTTTACTTCGTACGCAAGGGTTTCCGCCCTGCGTTCGAAATCTATCGGCGCTGGACTGATCGCCGCCTTGCCCACCGTAAGCCGAGCCTCGTCGGGGCGGGCAGGGGTCTGGGCAAAGTAAAGGAGGAGGTGACGGCCAACGGCCGGCGCCGGGGGACATTTGCCCAGACCCCTGCCCGCCCCGGCGGGGCCCATCAGTTCGCAGAGAGTCCAAGCGAGGAAGCGCTATTCAATCCAGAAGCCAGGCAAAAAAAGACCCGGCAGAGGGAGGGATCTGCCGGGTCCGGATTGCATGGGGGGAGGGACCCATGCAATGAGCGTTGCGTCGCGTCAGTGACTGTTCGCGTCCGCCGTTGATTCGTTGTAACCCTGCACCAGTTCGGACCAGGCCTTGCTGGCCTGCAGGCCGAGACCGACCACATCCTGCTGGGCCTGGCCCAGCCGCTGCAGGTTGTCCTGCCACAGCTGTGCGCCCCTGTTGAGCATCCCGGCCGCGTCGTCGCTGCGGGCCAGTTCACCCAGCCAGCCGCCGGTCGCGGTCAGGTTGCGCTCCATCGCCTTCAACTGCACGCCGAACATGCTTTCCGCGTTCTCCAACGCCAACCGGTTCGCACGCGTTGCCGCGGCGGCGAGCTGGCGGGTGGCATCACTGAAGCGATCGCTGAAGGCGGCGGCCATGGGCATCAGGGAGTGGCTTGATGCATTGCAGCATACGCCCTTGATGCGGCAATGCAACAAAAATAACAAAGGCGCTCAGGGCGCCTTTGAAAAACCTTTCAGATCAATGAGTTGATCAGGCCGTCGGACCGCGGTAGCGGCAGCCGGAGGTGCAGGTTTCGTGCACGGTGATCTCGCTCAGCGCCGGCAGGCTGGGCTTGAGTTCGTTCCAGATCCACACCGCCAGGTTCTCGCTGGTCGGGTTCTCCAGGCCGGGGATGTCGTTGAGGTAGTGATGGTCCAGGCGGTCATAGATGGGCTGGAAGGCCGCCTTGACGTCGCCGAAGTCCATGATCCAGCCGGTCTGCGCGCCGGGCTCGCCCTCGACCTTCAGTTCCACCCGGAACGAGTGGCCGTGCAGGCGCGCGCACTTGTGCCCCGGCGGCACGTTGGGAAGGCGGTGCGCCGCCTCGAGCATGAAGACTTTGAAGATTTCCATGGCGCAATTGTACGCCGCAGGTGGCCGGCCATCCTGAGTGGATGTCGGGCTTTCGTGAAGCAACTCTTTCCATCCGGATGAAGAGATGATAGTTTCTCTTATATCCGTATGAAGAGATGTTATTGGCCGGACCCGGGCCAGGCATGGACTACTGCGGAACTTCGTCGTCCTTACCACCTCCCCACATCGTCATGCCCAAGCACACCCTGCTCGTGGCGGCCTTGGCCGTCGCTCTGGCCGCGCCTTTGTCCGCCGCCGCCGAAACCTCCGCCGACGCCGTTGGTGACGCCAATACCCTGGCCGCCGTGCGCGTCACCGGTTCCAACATCAAGCGCACCGATACCGAGGCCTCCAACCCGGTGCAGGTGATCGGTCGCCAGCAGCTGGAACAGACCGGCAAGGCCACCGTGGCCGACGTGCTGCGTTCGATCTCGGCCAACACCGGCAACGCCGCCAACGAAACCACCAACAACGGCTGGGCGTCCGGCTCGGCCGGCATCGGCCTGCGCGGCCTGTCGCAGAAGAACACGCTGGTGCTGCTCAACGGCCGCCGCCTGGCCAACTACGGCTTCCCGGCCGGCGGCCTGTCCGACACCTTCGTCGATCTCAATGCGCTGCCGCTGGTCGCGGTCGAGCGCATTGAAGTGCTCAAGGACGGCGCCTCGGCGGTATACGGTTCCGACGCCGTGGCCGGCGTGGTCAACATCATCACCCGGCAGAACTTCGAAGGCGCCGAGATCGGCGGCAGCTTCGGCGGTGCCGACCAGGGCGGCCTGCACGAGCAGAACCTGAAGTTCGTCGGCGGCCTCGGTGATCTGGACACCGACGGCTACAACATCCTCTTCAGCCTGCAGGGTTACAACCGCGAGCGCCTGGACCAGGACGAGCGCAACCTGACCCGCAGTGGCATCTACACCGACAAGCCCGGTGGCCGCTGGAACGGCTGGTCGGCCAAGGGCGCGCGCTACCTGGTCAACGGCGTGTCGGTGCCGATGCTCGATGCCAACGGCAACTGCCCGGCCGGCACCACCCGCGTTGCCAGCGCGCCGATCGATGGCCTGTCCGGTGATACCTGCGGCTTCAACCAGGCACCGTTCACCACGCTGATCCCCTCGACCAAGCGTTACCAGGCCTACGCCAACGGCACCTTCCGCCTGAACGACAACGTCGAAGCCTTCGGCGAGGTGCTGTACAGCCAGATCAAGAGCGCCGCGTGGTTCGGCAGCAGCCCGTTCTTCACCCTGGAGAGCGGCCGCTTCGCACTGAACGCGGACAGCGGCCTGGCAGAGCCGGTGTCGTCGCTGCTGCCGGCCAGCAATCCGTACAACCCGTACGGCCGTGCGATCCCGATCGAGTACACCTTCTTCGACCTTGGCGGCACGATCAAGACCAACCGCTCAACCGCCTATCGCGGCGTGTTCGGTCTGCGCGGCACCACCGCCAACTGGGACTGGGAAGTGGCTGCATTCGGTGCGCGCAGCAGTGAGCGGGAGAGTGTGTCCGGCGGGTTCGCCAACCGCTGGGCGCTGGCCAACGCACTGTCCACGGGCAGCTACAACCTGCTTGACCCGGCAGCCACGCCGCAGTCGGTGCGCGACTCGATCAACATCGCCACGCTGCGTCCGGCCGAATCCAAGCTGCAGGGCATCGATGCAAAGATTTCCGGCAGCCTGGGCCACACCTGGGCCGGCGAGATCGGATTCGCTGCCGGTGCCGAGTGGCGCCGCGAGAAGCTCGATTCCAACAACCCGTGGCAGATCGATGCCGGCCTGCAGGTGCGCCCGGCCATCGCAGAAGTACATGGCCAGCGCCAGGTCAGTGCCGCCTACGCCGAAGTGAACGTCCCGCTGGCCTCGACGCTGGAGCTGTCCGCCGCCGCGCGTGCCGACCATTACGATGATTTCGGCGATGCCTTTTCGCCGAAGATCGGCCTGCGCTGGCAGCCGCTGGACTTCCTGCTGGTACGTGCATCGGCCTCGAAGGGCTTCCGTGCGCCGTCGCTGTCGGAGAACTCCAACAGCACCAGCATCGCCTACGGCAGCGTGGTCGATCCGCGTGATCCGGACGTGCCGGGCTCGCGGCAGAACCCGACCTTCTTCACCGTTGGCAACAACGCGCTGAAGCCCGAGCGCACCAGGAGCGTGAACTTCGGCGTGGTGCTGTCGCCGTGGGCCAACACCAACCTGAGCGTGGACTACTACCGCATCCAGCTGGACAACCTGGTCGGCACCAACAACACCCAGACCCTGGTCAACGACAACGTGGCCGGCGCGGTGCAGCGCGATGAACGCGGCAAGCTGCAGGCGGTCTACAACCGCTACCAGAACCTGAGCGAGCTGAAGACCTCGGGCATCGACGTCGAACTGCGCCAGCGCATCCCGACCGCGGCGCTGGGTGACTTCACCGTGTCCTCGGCCTACACCCACGTGCGCGACTACCGTCGCCCGACCGTGGTCGGTGGACCGCTGGTTGACTACGCCGGCAGCAACCTGGGCGCGACCCTGCCCAAGGACAAGGCCACCACCACGCTGGACTGGAAGTACGGTGATTTCAACGCAGCCGTGACCTGGTACTACACCAGCAGCTACCGCCAGGAAGCCAGCACCGCCGCCAAGGCCGTGCAGCAGCGCGTCGGCAGCTACAGCCAGTACGACCTGTACCTGGCCTACACCGGCATCGACAAGCTGACGCTGTATGCCAAGGTGCAGAACCTGGCCGACAAGACGCCGCCGTACGACGCCTCGTTCCCGGGCATCCGCGCGCCGTACGACTTCAGCCAGTACGACCTGCGCGGCCGCTACTTCACGCTGGGCTTCGATTACCGCTTCTGATCCACCCGCCGCGGCCGGCCACCTGAAGGGACCGGCCGCGCAACTGTCTGCCGTTGTGTTCCAGGGGAGTCACCGTGTCCTTGCATCGTGCCGTTCTTCCGTTGCTGCTTGCCGCCGCCACTGTACTGTCCTGCCCGCAGCCGGCGCAGGCACAGAGTGCCTATTTCTTCCCGCAGGCCACGGATGCGGAAGCCTTCGATGCAGCGGTGCCGACGCCGGAGCAGTTTCTCGGCTACCCGATCGGTAGCCGCTACACCCGGCACGACCAACTGGTGGCGTACTTCCAGGAGCTGGCCAGACGCTCGGACAAGATCAGCGTGCGCGAAATCGGCCGCAGCTACGAGGACCGCCCGCTGTTGATCGCCACCGTCACCGCTGCAGGCAATCATGCGCGGCTGGAACAGATCCGCCGGCAGCACGCGACCCTGGTCGATCCGGCGCAACCGCGCAGCGCGGCCGGTGACAGCCCGGTGGTGGTGTGGTTGGGTTACAGCGTGCATGGCAACGAGACCTCCAGTGCCGAGGCGGCGATGCTGACCGCTTACTACCTGGTGGCCAACCGCAGTACCGAAACCCAGCAGTGGCTGCAGCACGCGGTGGTGCTGTTCGATCCGGCACAGAATCCGGACGGCCGCGACCGTGCCGCCAACTGGCACAATGCCTGGGCCTCCGATCCGGCGTCGGCCGACCCCGCCGACAAGGAACATGTCGAGCCGTTCCCGCAGGGTCGCACCAACCACTATTTCACCGATCTCAACCGCGACTGGCTTGCCCTGACCCAGCAGGACTCACGGCCGAAGGTGGAGGTGTTCCACCAGTGGTACCCGAACGTGCAGATCGATTTCCACGAAATGGGCAAGGACAGCACGTACTACTTCGAGCCTTCGCCGAAGAGCATGCACAGCCCGTTGATTCCGGCGCCGTCGTACGAGTTCAACAAGACCCTGGCCAGGTACCATGCGCAGGCGCTGGATGCCTTGGGTTCGCTGTACTACACCGGCGAGAATTTCGACAACTTCTCGCCGGTGTATGGCTCGACCTATCCGGACTTCCACGGCGCGGTCGGCGTCACCGTCGAGCAGGCCAGTTCGCGTGGCCGCGTGCAGGAGTCGGTGAACGGCCTGCTGACCTTCCCGTTCACCATCCGCAACCAGGTCGCCACCGGGCTGGGCACGGTGCGTGGCGCGGTGACCGAGCGCAGCGGCCTGTTCGACCTGCAGAAGCAGTTCTTCCAGAGTGCACTGAAACAGGCCGCGCAGCAGCCGGTGAAGAGCTTCGTGTTCGGTGATGCGCATGATCCGGCACTGACCCACCGCCTGCTGGAACTGTTGCTGCTGCACCGCATCGAGGTACGCGCGCTGGAGCGTGCAGTCACCGTCGATGGGCAGCGCTTCGATGCCGGCAGCGCCTACGTGGTGCCGGTGCAGCAGGCGCAGTTCCGCCTGGTGCATTCGATCTTTGCCGAGACGCCGCCAATCAAGGGGGATGTGTTCTACGGCAGCACCAGCTATGCGATCGCACCGGCCTACGGCGTGGCGTTCGCCGGCAGCCGTAGCCGTATCGAGGGTGGCGCACGCGTGACTGCGCTGCCGGCGGAGCAGGGCGCGGTGCTGGGGGGCCAGGCCGGATTCGCGTACGCGATCGACTGGCGCGACTACAACGCCGGGCGCGCGCTGGCCGCGCTGCAGGGCAAAGGCGTGAGCGCACGTGCGGCATTCCAGCCGTTCACCACCGCGACCGCGCAGGGCGACGTCAGCTTCGCCGCCGGCAGCCTGGTGATTCCGGTTGCCGGGCAAACGCTGCAGGGCGCGGCGCTGCTTGAGGCAGTGACATCGGCCGCGCGTGAGGCAGGTGTGCAGGTGCATGCGCTGTCCAGTGGCCGCAGCCGCGAAGGCATCGATCTGGGCAGTGACGGCGTCAAGGCGCTGCGCAAACCCGCGGTTGCGCTAGTGATGGGGGAGGGCGTGGCCGCCACCGAGATCGGCTCGGCCTGGTTCCTGCTCGACCAGCAGTTGCACTTGCCCGCCAGCAAGCTGGACCCGCAGCAGCTGGGCAAGGTGCCGCTGGACCGCTACACCACGATTGTTTTGTCCGGCGGTACCTATACGGGCGTCGATGCCACGGCAGTGGCTGCACTGAAGCGCTGGGTGCAGGCCGGTGGTTCGCTGGTGACCTACGGCAGTGCTTCGAAGTGGGCGATCGAGCAGAAGCTCGCCGACGGCGAAAAGCTCGGCAAGGAAGAAGAGACTGCCGACGAGAGCCGCCGTGCGTTCGGCGACCAGCGCGACATCGCCGCGATCGAGCGGGTCAGCGGCAACATCCTCAGCGCCGATGTGGACACCAGCCACCCGCTGGCGTTCGGCGTGCCGCGCCGGCAACTGGCGATCAACAAGGAGAACACAGTGACGCTGCAGCCGAGTGCGAACCCATTCTCCACGGTGGTACGCATCGACACGCCGCCGCGGGTGAATGGCTATCTTTCCGAGCGCAACCGTGCGCGGGTGGCGGGCAGCGCGTGGCTGCTGGTGTCGGCGCAGGGGCAGGGCAATGTGGTGCTGTTCGCCGACGATCCGGCGCACCGCAAGTACTGGCACGGGACGGATCGACTGCTGATCAACGCAATCTTCTTCGGGAATCTGGTGAATCCGAGTAAAGCGCGGGGTTGAGGTTTTACGCGCCTTGATTGATGCGTGTGGGGGAGGCCGGGCGGGCTGCGCAGGACACGCTGTAAATACGTCCATGTAAGCTCGATCGGCGCATCCATGCGCCTCACGGTCCTGCGCAGCCCGCCCGGCCTCCCCTCGACAGGTTCCTGCGGGCGCGGACGCATCGAACCCAAGGCGGGAGCAAAAGCAAAAGCAAAAGCGGGCACTGCGGCTTCGGCTTTTGCCTTTGAATTTGAATTTGATCTTTCTTCTCCCGGCTACCCGGCGGGAGAAGAAGGCGCAGGCAATGCTTGAAGCGGATGGGCATGGGGGCAGCGCAGAACCGTTGGCGCCATGGATGGCGCCATCGAGCTTACATGGACGTATTTACAGCGTGTTCTGCGCTGCCCCCATGCCCATCCGCCCTCGGTACCGCCACCGCGTGCTTCATCACCCGGTAGCCAGCAACAAAAAAGGACGGCGCGTCAGCGCCGTCCCTCGATAGCCTCCCGCGCAACGGGAAGCACAACAGCTGTCAGCTGTGATCAGCCGGCGCGACCGCCGCCACCGCCGCCCTGGCCGCGGCCACGGCCGCCACCATTACCGCCACCGCCACGACGCTGGCCCTGACCGGCGCCTGCACCCGCGCGCTGCTGGCCGTTGCCACCGCCCTCGCGACGGCCACCACCGGCCTTCTTCGGGCCGGCATGCGCATGGCGCGGCGCATCACCGTGCGGACGGCGTGCGTGGCTCTTGCGCGGTGCGCGCTCGCCGGTATCGTGCTCGGCCTTGCCCGGCGCACTGTTGCCCCAGCGGATCGGCGTCTGCAGCTCGAAGCCCGGCACATCGCGGATGTCCATGTCGCGGCCCAGCAGGCGCACGATCGCGCGCAGCAGCTTCACTTCATCCTGCGCCACCAGGGAGATCGCCTGGCCGGTGGCGCCGTTGCGGCCGGTACGGCCGATGCGGTGCACGTAGTCCTCAGCCACCATCGGCAGGTCGAAGTTGATCACCTTCGGCAGCTCGTTGATGTCGATGCCGCGCGCAGCGATGTCGGTGGCCACCAGCACGGTCACGCGGCCGGCCTTGAAGTCGCCCAGCGCACGCAGGCGCTGGCCCTGGCTCTTGTTGCCATGGATCGCCGCGGTCTTGATGCCCGACTTTTCCAGGAACGTGGCCAGCTTGTCGCTGCCGTGCTTGGTACGGGCGAACACCAGGGTCTGCTCGCGGCTGTCCTGCGCCAGCAGGTGCAGCAGCAGGTCGCGCTTGCGGCCGGCATCGACCGGATGCACGCGATGGGTGATGGTTTCGGCCACGGTGTTCTTCGGCGTCACCTGGATCTGTTCCGGGTTGCGCATGAACTCCAGCGCCAGCTGACGGATGTTGTCCTCGAAGGTGGCCGAGAACAGCAGGGTCTGGCGGTTCTGCTTCGGCAGCTTGGCCAGGATGCGCTTGATCGACGGCAGGAAGCCCATGTCGAGCATGCGGTCGGCTTCATCCAGCACCAGCAGTTCAATGCCGGACAGGTCGACACTGCGACGCTCCAGGTGGTCGATCAGGCGGCCCGGGCAGGCCACCAGCAGGTCCACGCCACGGCGCAGGATGTCCAGCTGGTTGCCCATGCCGACGCCGCCGTAGATGCAGGCGCTGGGAATGCGCAGGTACTTGCTGTAGCCGCGCAGGCTGTCATGCACCTGGGTGGCCAGTTCGCGGGTCGGGGCCAGGATCAGCGCACGCGGCTTGCGCGGACCGGCACGCACTTCCTGCGAGGCGGTGCCCAGGTGCTGCAGCAGCGGCAGGCCGAACGCGGCGGTCTTGCCGGTACCGGTCTGTGCGCCGGCCAGCAGGTCGCGACCGGCCAGCGCCAGCGGGATCGCCTGCTGCTGGATCGGGGTCGGGGTTTCGTAGCCCTGCTCGGCAAGCGCACGCAGCAGGAAGGGCGCCAGGCCCAACGATTCAAAAGACATTGAGATTGCTCCAGGTACAAGAAACGCCTGTCCGAGCGGACAGACGGGGGCAGATCAAAGTGATCGGCTGACTCGGAGCGTTCCCGTGAACCGCGCTGCGAGAAGTTGGGTGCAGCCGGCACGAAGCGCAGGCTGGAATGCGTGACGAACGGCGTCGGAGTGGGGGCGGGCGAAGAGGGCGGACCCTGGTCGCCGGCGATCCCGGAGGGAAACGGACGGCCGCTGCAGACCTGCCTAGTCTAACCGATGGCTGAGACCTCGCGCAAAAAGCCCCGTTCAGGTAAGGGGTTCTCTCTGCAGGGCTGCGCCCTGCACCCGCAGAGGCTGAAGCAACGTCAAAGGCCGGCTTCCTGTGGGTAGGCGGGGTGGGTCCGGTGGCAGGGGGCGCTGCAAGTACGTCCATGTAAGCTCGGTCGCCGCATCCATGCGGCTCACGCCCCTGTCACCGGACCCACCCCGCCTTCGACAGTTTTCCGCGATCTGTCGAATCTCATTCGATCAATTTCGGTGTCTGACGGATCTCGACGATGAATGATGTGGATGTTCGATCAGTCATTGGGAACCTGTCGGGGGTGGGGCGGTGTGGGCGGGCAGGACCGTTGGCGCCATGGATGGCGCCATCGAGCTCCCAGGGATGGGTTTACGGCGTGTCCTGCCCACCCACACCGCCCCGCCATCCCACGGAATGCAGGCTTTTGACGTTGCCGTTGCTTCTGCAGGTGCAGGGCTGCAAGCCCTGCCGACCCCCACTACGGTAGGGTGGGCCGATGCCGCGCTGCAGCTTGGCGTCGCCGCAGATTTGATTACACTTGAAACTTGTTTGCCCACGACTCCGGACACCCACCCATGAAGCTTGGTTCTTTGAAGGAAGGCGGCCGCGACGGCACCCTGATCGTCGCCTCGCGTGACCTGCGCCACGGCGTGCGCGCCACCGGCATTGCCGCCACCCTGCAGCAGGCCCTGGAGGACTGGAGCCACATCGCACCGCGCCTGAACGCCCTGTACGAATCGCTCAACGCTGGCGACGCCGATGGCGTATTCGACCTCGATCCGCAGGCGCTGGCCGCACCGATGCCGCGTGCCTATGAATTCGTTGACGGCAGCGCCTACCTGCCGCACGTCGAGCGCGTGCGCCGCGCTCGTGGCGCCGAGGTGCCGGAGAGCTTCTACACCGACCCGCTGATGTACCAGGCCACCAGTGCGGGGTTCTACGGCCCGCGCGATGCGGTCAAGGTGGTCAGCGAGGACTACGGCATCGACCTGGAAGCGGAGATCGTGGTGATCACCGACGACGTGCCGATGGCGGCCACCCCCGAACAGGCCGCCGGCCACATCCAGCTGGTCGGCCTGGTCAACGATGTCTCGCTGCGCAACCTGATCCCGGGCGAGCTGGCCAAGGGCTTCGGCTTCCTGCAGTCCAAGCCGCGTTCGGCGCTGTCGCCGGTGTTCGTCACCCCCGATGAGCTGGGTGCTGCGTGGCAGGACAGCAAGGTGCACCTGCCGCTGCTGACCCACATCAACGGCCAGTGGTTCGGTGCGCCGGAGGCGGGCGTGGACATGCAGTTCAACTTCGCCCAGCTGGTCGCGCATGCGGCCAAGACCCGCCCGCTGGGTGCCGGCACCATCGTCGGCTCGGGCACCATCGCCAATGAAGACACCAGCAAGGGTGCCTCGTGCTTCGCCGAGCAGCGCGTGGTCGAGACCCTGCGTGACGGCAAGCCGAGCACGCCGTTCATGTCCTTCGGCGACGTGGTCCGCATCGAGATGCTCGACGCTGCCGGCAACAGCATCTTCGGTGCGATCGAGCAGCGCATCGAACAGGCGGCCAAGCCCTGAGCATGGAGGCGGCGATGGAGATTCCGGTCGACGACGGCATCGTGCTGCACACCTACTGGCGATCCAGCGCCGCCTACCGCGTGCGCATCGGCCTGGAGCTGAAGGGCCTGGCCTGGGAGGCGCGGCCGGTGCATCTGGTGCGCGACGGTGGCGAGCAGCACCATGAGGCTTATCGTGCGCTCAATCCGCAGCAGCTGGTGCCGACCCTGCTGCATGATGGGCACACGCTGACCCAGTCGCTGGCGATCATCGAGTACCTGGAAGAGCGCTTCCCACAGGTGCCGCTGCTGCCGGCCGATGCTGCGGGCCGCGCACGGGTGCGGGCGCTGGCGCAGCTTGTGGCCTGCGATATCCATCCGATCAACAACCTGCGGGTGATGCAGTACCTGGAACGCGACCTGCAGCTGCCTGCCGACGCCCGCACGCAGTGGACCCTGCACTGGATCGCCGAAGGCTTTGACGCGATGGAAGCGATGCTGGCCAACAGCCGCGACACCGGCACCTTCTGCCACGGCGACCGTCCTGGCCTGGCCGACATCTGCCTGTTGCCGCAGCTGTACAACGCCCACCGTTTCGGCCTGGACCTGACGCCGTACCCGACCCTGCGCCGCATCGAAGCGGCCTGCCAGGCGCTGGACGCCTTCGACCGCGCACGCCCGGAATACCAGCCCGACGCTGCCTGACGGGCCGCTTCGCTCGCCGGGCGCGGCCCGGCGCTACCGGTCCCCGGTCCGTGGTAGCGCCGGGCCATGCCCGGCGGATGCCCCATCCCCTCGCAACATCTGCCGAAGGTCTTCCCGGAACAGCCGATAGCCGGCCTCGCGGCGTGCATCGTCGGTCTGCCGCAGCACCCACGCCGGGTGCACCGTGGCGTAGCCGCGGGTGCCGTCCTCGAGGGTGTGCCAGCGTCCGCGGTCGCGTGAGAAGTCGAAATCTCGACCGAATACCGAGGCTGCCGCTGTCGCGCCCAGGCACACAATCACCTGCGGCCGCACGCGCGCGATCTCACCCATCAACCAGGGCCGGCAGGCCTGGATGTGACGGCTCTCCGGCCGCTTGTGCAGCCGCACCTTGCCGCGCCGCTCATGGTGGAAGTGCTTCACCGCGTTGGTGAGGTACAGCGTGGCGCGATCGATCCCCAGTTCCGCCAATGCGCGGTCCAGCACCTGGCCGGCAGGTCCTGCAAATGGCTGCCCACGCAGATCTTCGGTGTCACCGGGTTGCTCTCCGACCAGCATCACCCGCGCATCGGCAGGCCCCTGCCCGAACACGGTCTGCGTGGCCTGCTCCCACAACGGGCACTGGCGGCAGGCGCTGGCCTGTCCGCGCAGATTGTCCAGGCTGCTGGCTTCGGCTGCCGATGCCGGAGGGTTCGCTCGCAGCGGAATCCTGCGTTGCGGTGCCTGCGCGGGACGGTCATGCATTTCCTGCACGCGGTCGGCGGCGTCGCGCACCAGGCGTGGCAGCAATCGGGCTTCAGGCAGGTGGCGCCAGTACTTGGCCGGCATCTCCTGCATCATCATCCGCGTGTTGAGCCGGGCCGGATTGAAGATGCTGGCGTAGTAGGTCTGCCACAGCGACTCGCGTGCATCCTCGGCCGGGGCATCCTCGCGCCGTGCACCGGGGCCGAAGGCAAGCGCCTGCCCATCCCAGGCGACGCTGCGCGAAGGCGTGAGGATGGCCCAGCGCATGCCGGTGAAACGGCGCGCGAAGAACGGCGCGACCCGGTCGACGATGTGGTGCTGTGGCTCGAACCAGGCGATGAATGCATCAGGCTGGCCAGGCACTTCGCGGAAGCGCACGAATGCCTTCATCTTGTGCGTGTCGCGGCGGACCGCCTGTGCCATGGCCATCGCCCTCAGTACGTCGGCATCGGCAGGGTTTGACAGCACCGAGCGTTCGCCATGGGCGATGCGCCACAGCAACCGGTACAGGAGGGCCATGCGTTGTCCGTCGCGATGGCACAGGCAGGTGGCCGCCAGTTCCAGGAAGTCGCGCGGTACCGTCGGTGCGCCAGCATCGGCCTGTGCGGGCGCCGAGGTGACCGCGGGCGCGTCCAGCAGTGATGCGTCGCTGCCCTCGAGCCAGTCCAGCTGCTCCGGCGCGACGCCGCGCAGCAGGGCTTCGCGCGCACCGCTGCGCCAGGCCTCCAGCGACCATGGCGGATCCACCCGCAGCGACCAGCGCTGCGCGTCAGGCCGCGGACGGGGCATCGAACAGCGAACCCTGTCGCGGCGGCGGGGCCAGCTGCGCACGCAGCGCCGCCGGGTCGTCCAGTGCTTTGCGCGGGTGATGGTCGGCCAGCAGCACGAACGGCAGCAGCTTGCTCATCGGTGCTTTCAGGCGCGCGAGGTCGGCCACGCGCAGCCGCCCGTGACGGCGTGCCATCAGCACGCGCTTGACGTTGCGCACGCCAAGGCCGGGCACGCGCAGCAGCATCTCCTTCGGTGCCCGGTTCAGATCGACCGGAAAGCGCTCGGGGTGGCGGATCGCCCAGGCCATCTTCGGGTCGATATCCAGGTCGAGCATGCCGTCCTGGGTGGTATCGGTAATCTCATCCACGCCGTACCCGTAGAAGCGCAGCAGCCAGTCAGCCTGGTAAAGGCGATGTTCGCGCTGCAGCGGTGGCGGCTGCAGTGGCAATTGCCGGCTGGCGTCCGGAATCGGGCTGAACGCGGAGTAGTAGACCCGGCGCATGCGGTAGTTGCCGTACAGGCTGTCGGCGCTGGCCAGGATCTGCCGGTCGTTTGCCCCGTCCGCGCCGACGATCATCTGGGTGCTCTGCCCGGCCGGTGCGAAACGGGGAGGGCGCGGGCGAGTGCTGCGGCTGGCCGTCGGTGCCACCGCTGCGGGGGCCTTGCGAGCTTCCTTGGCTTCCTCGATGCGCCAGCGCAGCTCCCCCATCGCGCCACGGATGGAATGAACCGTCTTCTCCGGCGCCAAGGCGCTCAGGCCGGCTTCGGTCGGCAGTTCCACGTTGATGGACAGGCGGTCGGCATAGCGCCCGGCACTGGCCAGCAGGTCCGGCGAGGCCTCGGGAATGGTCTTGAGGTGGATGTAGCCGGCGTAGCGGTGTTCTTCGCGCAGCTGCCGGGCCACTTCCACCATCTGTTCCATGGTGTAGTCCGCATTTCGGATGATGCCGCTGGACAGGAACAGGCCCTCGATGTAGTTGCGCTTGTAGAAGTCCAGGGTGAGCGTGACCACCTCATCCACGCTGAAACGTGCACGGGGCACGTTGCTGGAAACCCGGTTCACGCAATAGGCGCAGTCGTAAATGCAGAAGTTGGTCAGCAGGATCTTCAGCAACGACACGCAGCGGCCATCGGGCGTGTAGCTGTGGCAGATGCCCATGCCCTCGGTGCTGCCGATACCGCCACTGGCGCGCGAATCGCGCTTGCCCGAGCCGCTGGAGGCGCAGGAGGCATCGTACTTGGCGGCATCAGCCAGAATGGCCAGCTTGCGGATGGTTTCCATTGAGGAAACCTACGGATGAGCGGTCTCATTGGATGAGACCGCCCCTGAACTCTTCAGAAAAAGGGGATCGAGGGGATCAAGTCGCAAGTGCACAAACGACTTGATCTCCTCCGTCCCCTTTTTCGTGGGATCAGAAGCCGTGGGTGATGCTGGGTGCGCCCGCCGAGAAATCGGCGTACGGGTCGTGCTCGCCGCTGCTGCCTTCGGACAGGCGGAACTTCAGGGCCAGGCCATCGCGCGAGTCGGCCGCGCGCAGCGCTTCCTCCTGCTCGATGGTGCCGGCCTTGGCCAGCCGGAACAGGCACTGGTCGAAGCTCTCCATGCCTTCTTCCAGCGAGGCTTCCATCGCCGCCTTGATCTCGTGCACCTGGCCGCGGCGCAGCAGGTCGCGGATCATCGGCGTATTGATCAGCACCTCGGTGGCCGGCAGGCGACGGCCCTCCTTGTTCTTCACCAGGCGCTGGCTGATCACCGCACGCAGGTTCAGTGCCAGGTTCATCAGCACGTTCTTGTGTGCGCTTTCCGGGAAGAAGTTGAGGATGCGCTCGATGGTCTGGTCGGCGTTGTTGGAGTGCAGGGTCGCCAGGCACAGGTGGCCGGTCTCGGCGAAGGCGATTGCCGCCTCCATCGTTTCCGCATCCAGGATCTCGCCGATCAGGATCACGTCCGGCGCTTCACGCATCGCGTTCTTCAGCGCGTTGTGGAAGGCATGGGTGTCCAGGCCGACCTCGCGCTGGTTGACGATCGACATCTTGTGCTTGTGCAGGTACTCGATCGGATCCTCGATGGTGAGGATGTGACCGGTGGTGGTGCTGTTGCGGTGGTCGATCATCGACGCCAGCGAAGTCGACTTGCCGGAGCCGGTGGACCCCACCACCAGCACCAGCCCGCGCGGGGTCATGATGACGTCCTTCAGCACCTGCGGCAGGTTCAGCTCCTCGATGCTCGGGATGCGGCTGCGGATGGCGCGGATGACCATGCCGACCTCGCCCCGCTGCTTGAACACGTTGACGCGGAAGCGCCCGGCATCGGGCAGGGCGATGGCCATGTTGAGCTCGAGCTCGCGCTCGAACTGCGGCACCTGGCCCTCGTCCATCAGCGAGTAGGCAATCTTCTTCACCATGCCCGGCGGCAGGCCGGTGTTGCCCAGCGGATAGAGCTTCCCCTCGATCTTGATGTAGACCGGTGCCCCGGTGGTCAAAAACATGTCCGAAGCGTTCTTTTCGGTCATCAGCTTCAGGAAGTAGCCGATATCCATTGCGAATTTTCCCCAACGAAACGGCCGACGCCCGTTGCCAGCACGGTGTCGGCTTGACGACAATGGCCGTGAACCGACAACCGGTACGGCCTCCCCAATGAAACGACTTAGCTTCGCACGAATGCGCCATGGCCTGTATGTGATGACGTTTGCATTCGCACTGTCTGCCCCCGCCTGGGCGCAGGACGCCGCCCTGGAACTGGCGCAGGCCCGGCAGGCGGTCGACAAGGCCACCCAGGCCGATGCCGACCAGTACGCCCCGGACCTGATCGGGCTGGCCCGGCAGGGGCTGGAGCAGGCCCAGCGCGCCGCCGGCGACCGCCGCGAGCGCAAGAACGCCCCGGCGATGGCCCTGCGCGCTGCCGCCGATGCCGACCTGGCCCGCGTCCGCAGTGAGGAAGCCACCGTCACCGCGCAGCTGCAGCTGCGCCGCAACGAGGTCAACCAGCTGCAGCGCCAGCTGTCGACCGGGGAGGACCGCCGGTGAAGCCGATGACCGCCGCAACCCTGGCCGCGCTGCTGGCGCTGCCGACCCTGGCCACGGCCGCCGACAACCCGATGGTGGCGCAGCTGAGCCAGCGCCTGATGGCCATCCAGGCCAACCCCGATACCGCTGAGCTGGGCGCCTTCGAGCGCATGCAGGCGCAGCAGGCGATCGCCACCCTGGACAAGGCCAAGCGCCGCGACCAGGAGCTGGCCACGTACCTGGCCGAGCGCCGGGTGGAGATTGCCGAGACCGCCGTGCGCACCGCGCTGGCCGCGCGCGAGGTCGACCGCCTGGAGCGTACCCGCAGCGACCTGCTGATCGAGGCCAGCCGCCGCGATGCCGCCCGTGCCCGCCAGGAAGCCGAGCAGCTGCGCATGCAGGCGCAGATGCAGGCCGAGGAGGCCGAACGCCTGCGCCAGGCGGCCGAGGCCGAGACCCTGGCCCGCCAGGACGCCGAGAATGCCCTGACCAGCGTGGCCGGCAAGCAGCAGCAGCGGCTGAGCGCTGCCCAGCAGAACGCTGCCAGGCTGGCCCGCGAGGAAGCCGAGCTGGTGTCCGGGCAGAAGCTGCCCGGTTCGAAGTTCGACGCGCGCGGTGAGGTCTTCACCTTCGGGGGTGACGCGTTCGCCGCAGGCGCCTCCAGCCTGTCCGGCGGCGCGCGCAACCAGGCCAAGGCCCTGGCCGAGTACCTGAACATCGGCAAGAAGGGGCGCCTGCGCATCGAGGCCTACGACAGTGCCAACGGCGTGGGCCAGAAGCGTGCCGAAGCGCTGCGCGACGCCCTGGTCGCAGGTGGTGTCGCCAGCAACCGGATCCAGGTCAGTGGCAAGAAGGCTGCGTCCACCCGGGCGCGCTCGGCCGAGGTCATCATCGCGCCGTAATGCATTGATATTGTTTGTTTTTCGTTGCAATGAGCATTCAGCCTGAACCCCGCCCCGGCGGGGTTCGGTCTTTTTGTCGCAGGGGTCTTGTACCCCGCCCTGAGCAGGCGTAGGGTCAATCGTCCGGGACGCAATGCCGCGGACCGGACGATGGGAGGGCCGGGCCGATGCAAGCAGGGCGCGAACCGCAGCAGATCGACGTGCGCAGGCCAGTGCCGCAGGTCGTTGCAGGCGTCCAGGTGGCCATCGGCCGGCACTCCTCCATGAACAACGCCCCGTGCCTTGCGGCCGGGGCGTTCGTGTATCTGTCGAAGGAGGTCCATCATGTTTGAAGATCAGCCCCAGAGCGAGATCGACGCCCGTCGCGCGCGTGATCCGGAGTTCAGGGCACTCCATGACCAGCACCGCAAGTTGAACAAGAAGTGCATGGACGCGGAGTTGGGTGTACTCCCGATCGATGATGTCACCCTGGGTCGCATGAAGCGTGAGAAGCTGCTGGCCAAGCAACGTCTTCTGCGAATGTACGAAACACCGCTCCCAGCGACGTCCCCCACGCTTTGACGCACTCCGTCGCGCCCGGAACGGCGTGACCCGGCCATCGATGGCCCCGCCGGGCGCTCCTGCCCCGGCATCGCGGCACCGCCGATGAGGCGGCCGCGCCAAGGCACCACAGGCGGTGGTGCCTTGGCCTGCAGGCACCACTCACCGATGCGGGCGGTACCGGTCTCCTCGTCGATCCGGGGCCGCCCGCATCCCTTTACGGGGCCGGCGGGCGGCATCTCCGCGCCGACCTGACATTCAGCGCCATCCGTCGGATAATCATCGGTCCGGCCCTGCGTGGCGCGAATCGAAAGTCCTCCGAATGCCCATCCATTCTTCCGTCCTCGAACTCATCGGCCAGACCCCGATCGTCAAGGCCCAGCGCCTGGACACCGGCGTCTGCGAGCTTTACCTGAAGCTCGAGAGCGCCAACCCGGGCGGATCGATCAAGGATCGCATCGGCCTGTCGATGATCGAGGCGGCGGAGCAGCGGGGTGACCTGAAGCCGGGCGCAACCCTGGTCGAGGGTACCGCCGGCAACACCGGCCTGGGCCTGGCACTGGTGGCCCAGCAGAAGGGCTACAAGCTGATCCTCGTCGTTCCCGACAAGATGAGCCGCGAAAAGATCTTCAACCTGAAGGCGATGGGCGCCGAAGTGCGCCTGACCCGTTCGGACGTCGCCAAGGGCCATCCCGAGTACTACCAGGACCTGGCCAAGACCATCGCCGAGCAGACCCCGGGCGCCTATTTCATCAACCAGTTCGGCAACCCGGACAACCCGGCCGCGCATGAGTTCGGCACCGGCCCGGAGATCCTCGAGCAGATGGGCGGCGACCTCGACGCCATCGTGTTCGGCTGCGGCAGCTCCGGCACCATGACCGGCCTGTCGCGCGCGTTCGCCAAGCTGTCGCCGAAGACCGAGCTGGTGCTGGCCGATCCGGTCGGCTCGATCCTGGCCGAATACATCAACGATGGCGTGCTCAACGACAAGTCGGGCAGCTGGCTGGTGGAAGGCATCGGCGAGGACTTCCTGCCCTCGATCTCCGACTTCAGTCGTGTCAAGAAGGCTTATGCCATCAGCGATGCCGAGAGTTTCCACACCGCGCGCGAGCTGCTGGGCAAGGAAGGCATCCTCGGCGGTTCGTCCACCGGCACCCTGCTGGCCGCGGCGCTGAAGTACTGCAAGGAGCAGACCACGCCGAAGAAGGTGCTGGTGCTGGTCTGCGACACCGGCAACAAGTACCTGTCCAAGATGTACAACGACTACTGGATGCTGGACAACGGCTTCCTGGAGCGCCCGCAGCATGGCGACCTGCGCGACCTGATCCTGCGTCCGTACGGCCAGCGCGACACGGTGGTGATCGGCCCGAACGACCTGTTGACCACCGCCTACCAGCGCATGAAGCTGTACGACGTGTCGCAGCTGCCGGTGATGGACGGTGACCAGCTGGTCGGCATCGTCGATGAAAGCGACGTGCTGCTGCATGTCTACGGCGACGAAGCGCGCTTCCGCGACACCGTGGCCACCGCGATGGTCAGCAAGCTGGACCGGCTGGACGTGAAGTCGCCGATCGAGGCCCTGCTGCCGGTGTTCGACCGCGGGCAAGTGGCGATCGTGATGGACGGTGACGCCTTCCTCGGCCTGATCACCCGCATCGACCTGCTGAACTATCTGCGCCGTCGCGTGCAATAGGCCGCCGATCGCTGCCGTTCACCGCTGAATCCCGGTTTATCCGCGTCAAAGGTCGTTAAGGCCGCGCTGATAGACTCCCGATCCTTTGACGGCGCCGCACGTCGGCGCCATTCAGGAAACGACATGTCCAACTCCTCTTCGCCCGACCGCGCGCTGGCCCTGGCCACGCTGGCCATCCACGGCGGCCAGTCGCCCGATCCCAGCACCGGCGCGGTGATGCCGCCGATCTACGCCACCTCGACCTATGCCCAGTCCAGCCCGGGCGAGCATCAGGGCTTCGAGTACTCGCGTACCCACAACCCGACGCGCTTTGCCTATGAGCGCTGCGTGGCCTCGCTGGAAGGCGGTACCCGCGGCTTCGCCTTCGCCTCGGGCATGGCGGCCAGCTCGACCGTGATCGAGCTGCTGGACGCAGGCAGCCACGTGGTGGCGATGGACGATATCTACGGCGGTAGCTTCCGCCTGTTCGAGCGCGTGCGCCGTCGTACCGCCGGGCTGGATTTCAGCTTCGTCGACCTGACCGATCTGGCGGCCTTTGAAGCCTCGATCACGCCGAAGACGAAGATGGTCTGGATTGAAACCCCGACCAACCCGATGCTGAAGATCGTGGACATCGCCGCGGTCGCTGCCATCGCCAAGCGCCATGGCCTGATCGTGGTGGTCGACAACACCTTCGCCTCGCCGATGCTGCAGCGCCCGCTGGAACTGGGCGCGGACCTGGTCCTGCATTCGGCCACCAAGTACCTCAACGGTCACTCGGACATGGTTGGTGGCATGGTCGTGGTCGGCGACAACGCCGAACTGGCCGAGCAGATGGCGTTCCTGCAGAACTCGGTCGGTGGTGTGCAGGGACCGTTCGACAGCTTCCTGGCCCTGCGCGGCCTGAAGACCCTGCCGCTGCGCATGAAGGCGCACTGCGCCAACGCGCTGGCGCTGGCGCAGTGGCTGGAAAAGCACCCGGCGGTGGAGAAGGTGATCTACCCGGGCCTGCCGTCTCACCCGCAGCATGAGCTGGCCGGCAAGCAGATGGCCGGCTACGGCGGCATCGTCTCGATCGTGCTCAAGGGCGGGTTCGAGGCGGCCAAGCGCTTCTGCGAGAAGACCGAACTGTTCACCCTGGCCGAGTCGCTGGGCGGTGTGGAAAGCCTGGTCAACCATCCGGCGGTGATGACGCATGCTTCGATTCCGGTGGCGCGTCGGGAGCAGCTGGGGATCAGTGATGCACTGGTAAGGCTGAGCGTGGGTGTTGAGGAGCTGGGGGATCTGCAGGTGGATCTGGAAAGGGCGTTGGTAGCGGTGGCAAGCGCATGAGCGAGTCACAGCAAGCCATCACCGCGATCCGCCTCACCGGGCCGCTGGATGCATTGCTGCGCCACCGCAGCCTGACCTGGGAGCTGGCACGCCGTGACATCCTCGGTCGCTACCGCGGCGCCAGCTTTGGCCTGTTGTGGTCGCTGATCAGCCCGTTCCTGATGCTGATCATCTACACGCTGGCCTTCGGCTATATTCTGAAGTCACGGTGGCCGGGCGCCAGCGGCAACATTGCTGATTTCGCTATGTTGCTGTTCGTGGGTTTGATCGTCCACGGATTCTTCGCCGAATGCCTGACACGCGCGCCCACCCTCATTACTGGCAATACAAATCTGGTTAAGCGGATTGTGTTCCCGCTGCAGGTCCTGCCGTGGACCATGGTGCTTTCCGCGCTGTTCCATGCGTTCACCAACACCATCGTGTTTTTGGTGCTGAACTTGGTGGTGCGCGGTGAACTGCATGCCACGGTGCTGTTCCTTCCCTTTGTATACGCGCCGCTGGCCATCGGTCTGCTGGGCGTGGGCTGGCTGCTGTCGTCGTTAAGCGTCTTCCTCCGCGACATCACCCAGATTACCGGGGTGCTGGCGACGGCGATGCTGTTCCTTTCCTCGGCCATCGTTCCTGTGGAAACGTTGCCGTCCAAGTACCAGTTCGTGTTCATGCTCAATCCCCTCACCTTCATCATCAATGAAGCGCGTGATGTAGCTTTCTGGGGGCGCCAGCCTGATTGGATTGGATTGGCCGCTTATACGGTCGGTGCAACCATCTTTGCTTTCATGGGCTATGCCGTGTTCCAGAAAACCCGTCGGGGGTTTGCCGATGTCCTCTGAATTGGCTACGCAGTCGTCCAGCTCCGAGCTCATCGTCGATGCGACCGGCGTGGGCAAGTGCTACCACGTGTACGAGCGCCCATCGCACCGGCTCCTGCAGGGGCTGACTGGCGGGCACCGGCGCTACTACCAGGAATTCTGGGCCCTGCGCGGTGCTGACCTGCATCTGGCACGGGGCGAGACAGTGGGGTTGATTGGTCGCAATGGATCCGGTAAATCGACCTTCCTGCAGATGATTGCAGGTACCTTGACTCCCACCGAAGGCAGCATTGCGGTGAAGGGGCGGGTTGCTGCGCTGCTTGAACTCGGGAGCGGCTTCAACGCGGACTTCACTGGCCGGGAGAATGTGTACCTCAACGCCGCCATTCTCGGCCTCTCCAAAGCGGAGGTGGATGAAAGCCTCGACCGCATTCTGGGATTTGCTGATATCGGAGCCTTCATCGACCAGCCAATCCGCAATTACTCCAGTGGCATGGTG
>NZ_LEKR01000051.1:0-31936 GCF_001580555.1 Stenotrophomonas sp. DDT-1 | reverse complement strand
AAGGACGCTGTGCACGCCCGATGCATGCTTCGGATCTACGTTGTCGCCAGTTCCAGGACCGTGTGAGTGCCCGTGCTCTGCCGTTGCAGCGATGTCGTGCTCGGCAGTATGGAGCTCGCCCTGTTGGATCACGATCGGCCGAACAACGACGCTCAACAGCATCAGCACGAAAAGGCTGAACCGGATGAGTCGACGGTGGCGGGCCGAGAAGGCGGACATGAAAGGAAGAATAGAGGCAGTCAAGCTGAGTTGTCGAGAGCCCTGAGTTGGAGCCCCCCCTGATCCAGTTATGGCTTGGCGCTCGAGGGAGGGCGTCGCTTAAGCCCACTCCGATCAGATCGCATTGCCTCAGGTATCGCCGCGCCTGCTGCCGCTTCTGGCCGATAGCGGCCGCCCAGTAAGGATGGTGCCGGCCAGAGGCTGGAACTGGGCCTCACTGCTCTCTGGAACCGCGTCCTCCAGGCTCGTTCCAACGTCGAATGGGGCCTGGCCCCTCTCTCAGGCGTTGGGCGATTCTGCGCTGCTTATGGGATTCAGTAAGACCATATCCGTACCACTAGGCTCACCGTTGGACTTTCAGGTTAAAAGGGCGCAGCGTTCGCTTCTCGCCCAACAGGGCCATTGATTTCGGAGAGCGCAGGTGAGCAGAACAAGTAATTCTCATCCACTGCAGATTGCGACGCTGCCTATCGGCGTGAATGGCGGTGCGATCGGCGTTACCTTTGCACCGGGAAAATATCAGGACGTCGCAATGACGGGGTCTTGGGCCCGAGACTTGGATATCGATCTGGCGTCGATAGTCGCGTGGGGAGCACAGCATCTGATCACGTTGATTGAGCCGTGGGAGTTCGAAGAGCTACGAATTACCTCCTTGGCAGAGCGTGCCAAAGCGCATGGCTTGATGTGGCACGGCCTACCGATTAAGGATGGTGCGGCTCCTGATGCACGGCTGCTTCTGCCATGGCAATCCACAGGACCCCAGTTCGCAGCCGAGCTCTTGTCCGGAAGCAGGATCGTGGTGCACTGCAAAGGAGGCCTAGGGCGAGCGGGGACCGTGGCGTCGATGCTTCTCATTGACACGGGCTGCGCTCCAGACGGCATCGATGCGATCGCTAAGGTGCGCTCGGTGCGCCCTGGTGCAGTGGAGACTGCGGAGCAGGAAGAATTCATCCTGAATTGGCCTGCTCGCAGAGCCTCAAGTCTGGGGGTAGTCGCAATGCCCGGCTAACCTACCCTTTACCGCCTTGGGCTGGAATACAAGAGGACGGAACTCCGCAGGTAGTCTGTAGGGAAGCCGCCGTAGGGGACGCAGTGCTGAACACTTTTCCTCGAACACATATAGTGCTGGTGTTCCTACTGCTTCGCGCGCCCTTCGCATGCCTATCTGAACCTGTCGCCTGGCCTGGACTTCGAGACCAAGCTGTTCGCCAAGACCAATGCGCCTCAGCTGCTGCGCAAGGAACTGTCGAAACCCGGTTACGTGCCGCAGCCGATCGCGCTGGGCATCAACACCGATGCGTACCAGCCGATCGAGCGCAAGTTCAAACTGACCCGCCAGCTGATCGAAGTGATGCTGGAAACCAGGCATCCGTTCTCGCTGATCACCAAGAACGCACTGGTCGAGCGCGACATTGATCTGCTCGCGCCGCTGGCGGCGGAGAACCTGGTCAGTGTGCATTTCTCGGTGACCTCGCTGGACCCGCATCTTTCCGCGAAGCTGGAACCGCGCGCATCAGCACCTCATGCACGGTTGCGCGCGATGAAGCGTCTGCATGACGCGGGTATCCCGGTGGGCGTGATGGTGGCGCCGGTGATTCCGTGGATCAACGACAGCGAACTTGAAGCGGTGCTGGAGGCTGCGCACGATGCCGGCGCCAGTACCGCAGGCTACGTGCTGCTGCGCCTGCCGCTGGAAGTGGCACCACTGTTCCGCGACTGGCTCGATACCCATCATCCCGATCGCGCCGCGCACGTGATGAGTACCATCCAGCAGCTGCGTGGTGGCAAGGACTACGACAGCCAGTTCGGCACCCGCATGCGCGGCCAGGGCGTGTATGCCGATCTGTTGAACAACCGCTTCAAGCTGGCGCGCAAGCGGTTGGGATTCAATGCGCAGAACAGCCATTGGCCGAAGCTGGATTGCAGCCGGTTCCAGAAGCCGCTGCCGCCGAAGAAGGATTCGCCGCAGGGGTCGTTGTTCTGAGGCCATCAGTCGAGCATGGCTCGGCTCTACATCAAGGCCGACGAGCAGCTCGGGATCACCCGCCAAACAACTTCTGCGCACTCTGGAACAGGATCCAGCTGGTGGCGATGAACTTGTCGCCACCCTGTGGCCGATTGCCGCGATGGGTGTGGGTGAACGCCGTCGGCGCAATCAGCAGGCTACCGGTGCGCGGCGCGATCTTCCGCCCCTGGAACAGGAACTCGGTTTCGCCTTCGTCGAAGTCGTCATTGAGGTACAGCGTCCACAGCACGTGCCGGTGCAGGGTCTCGGCCTGCGCATCCTTCGGGTACAGCTCGCAGTGCCAGTACGGGTAGCCACCCTCGCCCGCGGCATACCACTGCAGGTTGATCGCGCCCGGACGCAGGCAGGTGCGGGCCAGGTCGGCCAGCTGCTGTTGCGGCATGTCGGGGAAGTCCTCGGCAGACAGGCGTCGCGGTTGGCCATTGCTGTCCTGGATCTGCAACATCAGCGGGGCAATCAACGCCTGTGGATAACGGCGTAGATAAGTCAGCAGGCCGTTGAACACCGCAATCTGCAGCTGCTGATCAACATCCTGCCAGCCGTCCAGGCCACTGATGCGCAGATCCTTGCTGTGCTTGAGTTCCGGGAACACGCCACTGCCCACCGCACCGGGCAGCAGGCCACGCGTGGCACGCATGCGCTCGACGATGGCCGCGCAGACCTCACTGGGGACGGCGTTGTGGATGACCTCGATGAAATCGACCGGGCCCTGCTCGTGCATGCGTGCATTCCTTCGGCGGCAACGGCTTGATGGTGCCGTTTGCCGCCCGCGGTGTCACCCTGCGGTCATGTCATCGAACTGCCATGACCGCCGTCAGGCGTTGAGCCGTCAGCCCTTCGCTTCGTCGTGCGCGTGGTGGTAACGCACCGCTTCGGCCACTTCCTCGCGCGAACCCAGGAACACCGGCACGCGCTGGTGCAGCTGGTCGGGCTGGATGTCGAGGATGCGCTCGCGGCCGGTCCAGGCGGCGCCGCCGGCCTGTTCGACCAGCAGGCCCATCGGGTTGGCTTCGTACATCAGGCGCAGCTTGCCGGCCTTGGACGGATCCTTCTTGTCCCACGGGTAGATGAAGATGCCGCCGCGGGTCAGGATGCGATGCACGTCGGCCACCATGCTGGCGATCCAGCGCATGTTGAAGTTCTTGCCGCGCGCGCCTTCCTTGCCGGCCAGCAGATCACTGACGTAGGCCTGCATCGGCGCCTCCCAGTGACGCTGGTTGGACATGTTGATGGCGAATTCCTGGGTGGCCGCCGGAATCTGCATGTTCTCGGTGGTCAGCACGAACTCGCCCTTCTCGCGGTCCAGAGTGAAGGCGTGCGTGCCGTGGCCGACGGTCAGCACCAGCTGGGTGCTGGGCCCGTAGATGCAGTAGCCAGCGGCGATCTGCTTGCTGCCCGGCTGCAGGAAGGCGTCATCGCCCGGCAGCTCGACGTTGGTCGGGCAGCGCAGCACCGAGAAGATGGTGCCGACGGAGACGTTGACGTCGATGTTGGAGCTGCCATCGAGGGGATCGAACAGCAGCAGGAAATCACCGCGCGGATAGATGTCCGGCACCGGCTGGCTGTGGTCCATTTCCTCCGAGGCGCAGGCGGCAAGGTGGCCGCCCCAGGCATTGGCTTCGAGCAGGATCTCGTTGCTGATGACGTCCAGCTTCTTCTGCGCTTCGCCCTGCACGTTGCCGGTACCGGCGTCGCCGAGCACGCCACCGAGGGCGCCCTTGCTGACGGCGATGGAGATGCTGGTGCAGGCGCGGGCGACGACCGCGATCAGCTGGCGCAGGTCGGCATTGATGCGGCCGGCGTGCTGTTCCTGGATCAGGAAGCGGGTCAACGAAGTACGGGACATGGGCGGGCAGGTCTCGGCAGCGGGAAAACGCCTATTGTCGCCCGTCTGGCGGGGGCGTGCGTGAGCGCGGGAAGGCGTAATCGTTTCCAGATGCGTTGCGCTGTCGGCGCACTCCTTCATGGAGGCGCAGGGCGAGGCACACCGTGACCAGGACACGCCGTAAACCCATCCATGGGGGCTCGATCGGCGCATCCATGCGCCTCACGGTCCTGGCCACGGTGTGCCTCGCCCTGCGCTTCAGGGTTCGCCGCGAGCGCGGAGAGTGTGGCAAAGGCAAAGCAGGAGCAAAAACAAAGGCGCCTTTCGGCGCCTTTGTCTTCAAACCACTGGAGCGTTGTTTCAGCCCTTGGCGACGGTGGCCACGGCCTTGGCGACGTATTCCAGGTTGTTCTGGTTCAGCGCGGCCACGCAGATGCGGCCGGTGCCGACGGCGTAGATGCCGAACTCGTCGCGCAGACGTTCGACCTGCTCACGGCTCAGGCCCGAGTAGGAGAACATGCCGGCCTGTTCGTTGATGAAGCCGAACTGCGGCGCACCGGCAGCGGCCAGCTTCTCGACCAGGCCCTGGCGCAGGGCGTGGATGCGCTCGCGCATCTCGGTCAGCTCCTGCTCCCACATCGCGCGCAGTTCCGGATTGGTCAGCACGCCGGCCACCAGCGCAGCACCGTGGGTGGACGGGCTGGAGTAGATGGTGCGGATCACGCGCTTGACCTGCGACTGCACGGCCTTGGCGTCAGCAGCGGTCGGCGCCACCATCGACAACGCACCCACGCGCTCGCCATACAGCGAGAACGACTTGGAGTACGAGTTGGCGACGATGAAGCTGTCGATGCCGGCTTCGGCGATGATGCGCACGGCGGCGCCATCCTGCTCGATGCCCTTGTCGAAGCCCTGGTAGGCCATGTCGATGAAGGGGAACAGCTGCTTGTCCTTCAGCAGCTGCGCGACCTGCTTCCACTGGGTGACCGTGAGGTCGGCACCGGTGGGGTTGTGGCAGCAGGCGTGCAGCAGCACTACAGTGCCGGCCTCCAGCTTGCCGAGGTCGGCCAGCATGCCGTTGAAGTCGACGCCATGGCTGGCCGGGTCGAAATAGGTGTAATCCAGCACCTCGAAACCGGCCGCGCTGAATACCGCACGGTGGTTCTCCCAGCTCGGGTTGCTCAGCGCCACGGTAGCGTGCGGCAGCAGCTTCTTCAGCACGTCGGCGCCGACGCGCAGCGCACCGCTGCCACCGACGGTCTGTGCGGTGGTGACGCGGCCGGCGGCCAGCAGCGGCGAGTCCTTGCCGAACACCAGCTCTCGCGTGGCCTGCGTGTATGCCGGCAGGCCATCGATCGGCAGGTAGCCGCGCGGTTTGGCGTCAGCGGCAAGCTGCTGCTCGATCTGCTTGACGGCGCGCAGCAGCGGGATGCGGCCGCTCTCGTCGTAGTAGATGCCCACACCCAGGTTGACCTTGGTCGGGCGGCTGTCGGCGTTGTACGCCTCGGTCAGGCCCAGGATCGGGTCGCCTGGGACCAGTTCCACGTTTGCAAAGAAGGACACGGCGGTACTCGTTCGGTAGACGGAAAGGGGGAGGAAGTGCGCTACGCGGTCTGCGGCCTTGCAGCCGGAAACAGCCCATCGTAACAAAGCCTGCCGGGGCTGGCCGCCGCCATCGTCATCCGTAGCCCCGTACCATGGCGTGCGTTGCCGCCTGATCCATCAACCTGAATCATGAATCCCGCCGCACGCCGCCCTTGCCTGCCGCTCGCTGCCCTGCTGTTGTCGCCTTGGGCGGCGCTGGCCGAGTCCGCGCCGACCGCCCTGCCCAGCGTGCAGGTGCAGGCCGCACGCGTGCCCGGCATCGACCCGTTCGCGCTGCCGGCCAGCCAGGACACGGTCTGGATCGACGCCGCGCGTCCCGGCGCCGGCGCACAGCTGTCCGAGGCGCTGGCCGGGGTCCCGGGCCTGGTCGCCCGTGACCGCCAGAACTTCGCGCAGGACACCCAGCTGTCGATCCGTGGCTTTGGTGCGCGCTCGACCTTCGGTGTGCGTGGGGTGCGGGTGTTGATCGACGGGGTGCCGGCCACCATGCCCGATGGCCAGGGCCAGCTGTCACACGCCAGCCTGTTGGGCGCCGAACGCGTCGAGGTGCTGCGCGGGCCGTTCTCGGCGCTGTACGGCAATTCCTCCGGCGGCGTGCTGCAGGTCTGGAGCGCACAGGGCCAGGCCGGCGACCCGTGGCGGCTGCGCGTCAACTCGGGTGCCGACAGCACGCTCAGCGTCGGCGCGCAACTGAAGGGTGCCGGCCGTGTTCTGGATTACAACATCGCCGCCAATCACTTCCGCACCGATGGCTGGCGCGACCACAGCCGTGCCCGCCGCGAATCGCTCACTGCGCGTATCGGTGGCGATCTCGGCGGGGGGCGGCTAGAGCTGCTGCTCAATGCCTTCGATGCCCCCGATGCGCAGGACCCGCTGGGCCTGAGCCGTGCCCAGGTGACGGCCGATCCGCGCCAGGCCACCGCCGTGGCGCACCAGTACAACACCCGCAAATCGGTGCGCCAGCAGCAGGCCGGCCTGCGCTGGACCCGTAAAACCGGGGCGCAGCGTTGGCAGCTGATGGGCTATGCGGGCCAGCGCGCGGTACGCCAGTACCTGCCGATCCCGCCGGCAGCTCAGACCAACAGCCCGTTGCATGCCGGCGGGGTGATCGACCTGGAGGGCGGCTATGGCGGGCTGGACGCGCGCTGGGGCTGGCACGGCGACCTCGCCGACCGGCCGCTGGATCTGGTGGCCGGGCTCAGCGCCGACCGCCAGCGCCAGCATCGCACCGGCTACGAGAACTTCATCGGCAGCGCTCTCGGCGTGCGTGGGCGGCTGCGCAGAGACCAGATCGACACCGTGCAGAACGTCGATCAGTTCGCCCAGGCGTGGTGGCAGTGGAGTCCACGCTGGTCATTGCTGGCTGGCGTGCGTCACAGCGCCGTGCGCTTCGAATCCGACGATCGCTACATCACCGCCCGCAACCCGGACGACAGCGGCCACCGCCGCTACCGGGCCACCACGCCGGTGGCCGGGATCAGCTTCGCGGCCAGCCCGCAGTGGCGGCTGCACGCGGCGGTGGGCCGTGGCTTCGAGACGCCCACCTTCAACGAGCTGGGGTATCGCGCCGACGGGCAGGCGGGACTGGCGCTGGATCTGGCGGCGGCGCGCAGCCGCAGCCTGGAGGTGGGCAGCAAATGGCATGCACAGGACGGAACCCAGCTCGATATCAGCCTGTTCCGCGCAGATACCGACGATGAGTTGGCAGTTGCCAGCAACATCGGCGGACGTAGCACCTATCGCAACATCGGCCGCACCCGCCGCCAGGGCGTGGAACTGCGCTACCGGCAGCCGTTGGCAGAACAGTTGGAACTGCAGGTGGCCTGGACCTGGCTGCAGGCGCAGGTGCGTGCGCCGTACCAGACCTCGAACACCTGGGTCTCCGCCGGCAGCCGCCTGCCCGGGGTACCGCGCCAGCAGGCGTTTGCCCGGCTGCAGTGGACGCCGGCCGACTGGCAGTGGGCGCTGGAGGCCGCCGCCAGCAGCGACACCGTGGTCAACGACATGGCCACCGAGCGGGCGCCGGGCTACGCGTTGCTGAACCTGGAAGGTGGCCGTCGCTGGACACTGCCAGGTGGCGAGCTGCGCGCCTTCGCCCGGCTGGAGAACGTGCTGGACCAGGCCTACATCGGCTCGGTGATCGTCAATGACGGCAACGGGCGCTTCTACGAACCGGGGCCCAGCCGCCGGGCCAGCGTGGGCCTGCAATGGTCATGGCGTTGAGTGGGTAGTGCCGGCCGCTGGCCGGCATCGCTCTGTGAAGGGCAGCCCAGACGTTGCCGGCCAGCGGCCGGCACTACCCGTCAGTCGGGGGCCTTGGCCGGTACGAACGGCGAGGTCGGGTCGCTGGCCGGGAAGGTCTCCTCCAGCGCCTCGTCCTGGTTGTCGCTGGCGCGCTGCTTGCGTTCGCGACGCTTGAGCGGGCTTTCCTGGCCGCCGCGATGCCGGTCGCCGCCATCCTTGCGGTCCTGGGCGGCCTGTTCAGCCTCGTGCTTCACCGGCAGATGGTCGCCACCGTGCTCGGCGTCGTAGAAAGGTGCACCGGTGCCGCGGTAGTCGGCATTGTCGGCATCGCGCTTGCCGCGCTGTTCACCGGGAATGGGCGGGTGGTTTTCCCGCAACGGGTCTCGGGAATTCTCTCGGCTCATGGTCTGGCTACCTGCGCTCGGGGCTCCCACTACACCGCGCCACAGGTAAAGCCGCCGCGAACCCGGCGTCATGAACATCTTGCTCACCCCCCGGTAACAGCACCGCGCGTATTCCTGCCCACCCGCCCCCGCTGCAGGAGCCGGCCATGCCCCGTCTTGAACGACCCGCACCGTCCGTGTTCAACGCCCTGCTCGATCCGCTCGGCCAGCGCACCGCACAACGCCGCACGCGCCGCCATGAAGATCCGCAGGCGGTGGCGCAGGACTACCTGCAGTACATGCTCAGCGACTACGAAGAGCGTCGCGGGCAGAACCACCGCAACTGGCGCGATCTATGCCCGGTCTACGCCTTCGCATTGACCACCCACGCTGCCGACTGGCCGCGCGGTGACGCCGCGGATACGTGCGAGGAACTGGCCGAACACTGGGAACAGATGCGCGGGCAGTCGCGGTTGAGCTGGTCGCAGGCACGGCCGGTGGTGGAAGACGCCTGGCGCGCGCTGGATCATATTCCTGCGGTGGCGGTGAGGCCGTTGCTGCAGTAGTGCCGGCCGCTGGCCGGCAACCTCAGGAAACTTCAGGCCGCGAGCTCTGCCGGCCAGCGGCCGGCACTACCGTTCTCCGTAGAACCCACGTGCACGGTATCGACACGGGTGGTTTACACCGCCCATCCGAAGCTGGATGCCCTGCCCCGCCAAAGGTACGCCCATGGCCCGCCCGATCTGGACCGGCACGCTGTCGTTTGGCCTGCTCAACGTGCCGGTGTCGCTGATGTCAGGCGAACGCAAGGTCGATCTGCAGTTCCGCATGCTCGACTCCCGCGACCGCAAGCCGATCCGCTTCGAGCGGGTCAACGCCGATACCGGCGAGGAAGTGCCATGGAAGGACATTGTCAAAGCCTACGAGTACGACAAGGGCAGCTACGTCGTGCTGGAGGAAGGCGATATCCGGTCTGCGGCACCGGAAAGCCACGAAGCGGTGGAGGTGGAATCGTTCGTGGATGCCGCGCAGATCGACCCGCGCTACTACGAGAAACCCTACCTGCTGGTGCCCGGCAAGAAGGCCGAAAAGGGCTACGTGCTGCTGCGCGAGACATTGCGCAGTACCGGCAAGGTGGGCATCGCCCGGGTGGTGGTGCGTACCCGCGAATACCTGTGCGCGGTGATGCCGCATGCGGACGCGCTGGTGCTGATGATCCTGCGCTATCCGCAGGAACTGGTGGATCCCGGCGATTACAAGCTGCCCACCGGAAAGCTCGCCGATTACCGCATCAGCAGCAAGGAAACGGCGATGGCCGAGCAGTTGATCGAGTCGATGTCCGGTGATTGGGATCCGTCGCAGTATCACGACGAATTCCGCGAGCGCCTGCAGCAGGTGTTGAACAAGCGCATCAAGTCCAAGGGCGGTACCACCCGGGTGGAGGATGAGCCTGTACCGCGCGAGGATGCCACCACCAACGTGGTCGATTTCATGGCGCTGCTGCAGAAGAGCCTGGACGCGAACAAGCGTACGCCGGCGAAGAAGATGGCAACGCGGAAAGCAGCCACCAAGCCGACGGTAAAGAAGGCCGCAAAGAAGGCAACGAAGAAGGCCGCGAAGAAAACCGCTGCACGGCGCAAGGCAGGTTGAGCCATGTCGTTGCACCAGTACCGGCGAAAGCGCCGACTTGGCGGTGGCTTCGGGCAGACACCGGAACCTGACGACACGCCCGCACACGGCAACCCGAAGCGGCGGCCGATCTTTGTCATACAGCTGCACCATGCCACTTCGCGGCACTATGACTTCCGCCTTGAGATGGACGGTGTGCTGAAAAGCTGGGCGGTGCCGAAGGGTCCTTCGCTTCGCGTTGGTGACAAGCGGCTGGCCGTGGAAGTGGAAGACCATCCGCTGTCCTACGCCGGTTTCGAAGGCGATATTCCCGAAGGGCACTACGGCGCTGGCCACGTGGAGGTCTTCGATCACGGCACATGGGCCTGCGAAGGCGATCCACTGCAGGCACTGGCAGCGGGAAAGATCGACTTCGTGCTGCATGGGCAACGCCTGGCTGGCGGCTGGAAGCTGGTGCGCACAGCGATGAAGGGACGCCAGGTGCAGTGGCTGTTGATCAAACGCGACGACGAGGAAGCGCGCGATGCCGAAGCAGATGATCTGCTCCAATCCCCCATGCCGAAACGCTCATCCGCAGTGAGCAAGCGCACGATGGGCAAGTCAACGCGCGCCGCACCGGCTGCACGATCGGCGACCCGCAAGGCCGATGCGCGTTGGCATGCGCGAGCACTGAACCTGGACGGCGCGCGTGACACGCCCTACCCGCGTGCCTTCAAGCCACAGCTGACCGATCATCGCGACAGTGCACCGGACGGCGAGCGCTGGTTGCATGAGATCAAGTGGGATGGCTATCGCCTGCTGGCCGATCTGCACGAAGGCAAGGTGACGCTGCGCTCCCGCAACGGCCTGGATTGGACCGGTGATTTCCCCGAGGTGGTACAGGCCGTGCAGGCACTGCCGGTGCGGGATGCGCGCCTGGACGGCGAGCTGGTGGTGCTGGACAAGCAGGGGCGCAGCGACTTCGCCGCGCTGCAGCGCGTGATCGACGGGAGTTCGAAGCAACCGTTGCGCTACATCGTGTTCGATCTGCCGGGTGTGGCCGGCGTGGACATCAGTCGTTCACCGCTGCTGGAGCGCAAGGCGCTGCTGAAGGATCTCATCGGACCCACGCCCGGAACCCTGGCCTTCAGCGAGCACGTGATCGACCATGGCCCGCAGGTATTCGATGCCAGCAGCAAGGCGGGATTCGAAGGCATCGTCAGCAAGCAGGTGGATGCGCCCTACATGAACACCCGTGCACGCAGCTGGGTGAAGGTGAAGCATGAAGACACCGACGAGTTCGCGATTGTCGGCTACACGGCACCGAAGGGCTCCCGGGTAGGGTTCGGCTCGCTGCTTCTCGCCACGCCGGACAACGGCGGATTGCGCTATGTGGGGCGGGTCGGCACCGGCTTCGACGACGAGAGCCTGCGCGCGCTGCACAAGGCGCTGCAGCCGTTGGCGGTGAAGACGCCTGTGCTGCAGCTGCCGGCGCATGTGCCGTTCCGCGCCGCCAGCGTTCGCTGGGTGAAGCCGGCGACGGTGGCGGAGGTAGCATTCCGTGGCTGGGGCAAGGAAGGCCTGCTGCGCCAGGCCAGTTTCAAGCGGCTGCGCATCGACAAGCAGAAGGAGGACCTGGGAGTGGCCATATCGAGTGCTGAAGCCGGGGGCGAGGTCCAGATCACCCATCCGGAGCGGGTGGTGTTCCCAAGGCAGAAGCTCAGCAAGGGCGACGTGGCGGACTACTACCAGCGCATGGCGCGCTGGATCCTGCCCGAAATTGCCGGGCGGCCCTTGTCACTGCTGCGCTGCCCGGATGGCGTGGGCAAGGACTGCTTCTTCCAGAAGCACCATGGCCCCGGCCTGGGGGATGCCGTGCACGCGGTGCCCCTGCAGCAGAAGAGCGGCCGCGAGGACTACGTCTACATCGACGATGTGCGGGGCCTGCTGCAACTGGTGCAGATGAACACTCTGGAGCTGCATCCGTGGGGCGCGACCGTGGCCGATCCCGAGCACCCGGATCGCTTGGTGTTCGATCTCGATCCCGGTGAAGGGGTCGGCTGGACGGAGGTGAAAGCCGCTGCGCGTGATGTCCGTGACCGCCTGCAGCAGGTGGGCCTGAAGAGCTTCGTACGCCTGTCCGGTGGCAAGGGCGTGCACGTGGTGGTGCCGCTGCAGCCCAAGGCAGGCTGGGACGAGGCGAAGGCGTTCTGCGAGGCATTCGCGCAGGCAATGGCGCTGGAGCAGCCTGATCGCTATGTGGCGACGATGAGCAAGGCCAAGCGCGGCGGGGTGATCTTCATCGACTGGCTGCGCAACACACGGGGCGCTACCAGCGTGTGCTCGTGGTCGCTGCGTGCACGCGACAGCGCTGGCGTGGCAGTGCCGCTGCGCTGGGAAGAGCTTGCACGCGTCAGTGCGGCCGACGCTTTTCCGATGGCCAAGGCACTGGCGCGCGCGAAGCGGCTGAAGGCGGACCCTTGGCACGGTATCGCGCGGCTGAAGCAGACGTTGCCGCGCATGGACCTGTAGAGCCGAGCCTATGCTCGGCTGCCTGTGTCGATGTGCATGAAAGCCGAGCACGGGCTCGGCTCTACAGGGGCGGCGTTACCTTGCGTCGCGCGATGCGCGGCGGCCGAACCACCAGCCGGCCAGCAGTTGCAACGGCAGTGACGCCAGCAGTGAAATGACGAACCAGAACGGGAAATCCGCACCCGCCGTCCACATGGCGTAGCCACAGCCCAGTGCGACCAGCGACCAGATCGAGAAGCCGTGCGATCGCGGCCAGCAGGGCGCGTAATAGGTGGCAAAGGAAACCCCGGCGATGCCACCGAGCACGCTGAAGGTGAGATCCCAGCCCAGTTGCACGCTGTTGTTGTCCGGCGACAGGCCCAGCAACGGTGGCAGCCAGCTGGCGACGCTGCTGACCAGCGCAAGCGACAGCACGCCGCCGATCAGGGCAACGAGGGACAGGAACAGGGTCTTGAGCAGGCCGGGCATGCGCGCATTGTACGGCGGCCACAGAGTGCCCGCGTTGCCGGCCAGCGGCCGGCACTACCGATGAATCGGCATGGCCGCCGCGTCTGTGGGAGAGGGGGACGGAGCGACGGCGGCCATGCACAGGCGGTCAGGCGGCGAAGTCGAGCACCACGCGGCCTTCGATGGTGCCCGCATGCATGCGCGCAAACACGTCGTTGATGTTTTCCAGGCGGTCGGTGCTGACCGTGGCCGCGACCTTGCCCTCGGCGGCGAACTGCAGAGATTCCTGCAGGTCCAGGCGGGTACCGACGATCGAGCCGCGCACGGTGATGCCGTTGAGCACCATGCCGAAGATGTCCAGCGGGAAGTTGCCGGGCGGCAGGCCATTGAGCGAGACAGTGCCGCCGCGGCGCACCATGCCCAGTGCCTGCTCGAACGCCTTCGGCGACACCGCGGTGACCAGCGCACCGTGGGCGCCGCCGATTTCCTTCCTGAGGAACGCGGCCGGGTCGGTGGTGCGCGCGTTGACGGTGACCTGCGCGCCCAGCTGGCGGGCCAGTGCCAGCTTGGTGTCGTCCACGTCCACCGCGGCCACGTTCAGGCCCATCGCGCGGGCGTACTGCACGGCCATGTGGCCCAGGCCACCGATGCCGGAAATCGCCACCCAGTCACCGGGCTTGGTGTCGGTGACCTTCAGGCCCTTGTAGACGGTCACGCCGGCGCACAGCACCGGCGCGATCTCGACGAAGCCCACGTCCTTCGGAAGCAGGCCGACATAGTTGGCATCGGCCAGTGCGTACTCGGCGAAGCCGCCGTTGACCGAGTAGCCGGTGTTGCGCTGCGTCTCACACAGCGTTTCCCAGCCACCCAGGCAGTGTTCGCAATGACCACACGCCGAGTACAACCAGGGGATGCCGACCCTGTCGCCTTCCTTGACGTGCCCTACCCCGCCTCCCACGGCCACGACGTGCCCCACGCCCTCGTGGCCGGGGATGAACGGCGGGTTCGGTTTCACCGGCCAGTCGCCCTCGGCGGCGTGCAGGTCGGTGTGGCAGACGCCACAAGCCTCGATCTTGACCAGTACCTCGCCCGCCCCCGGGCGCGGTACCGAGACTTCCTCGATCACCAGTGGCTTGCCGAACTCACGCACGACAGCGGCCTTCATGGTGGAATTCATGTTCGGATCTCCGTAGTGCGCTTGCCCACAGAATGACGCCGGCGCGAGACCGGCGCTTTGATCACGATCAAACCTTTGAAGATCCGCGAAGCAGGTTCAGCTGGCCAGCATCGAGGCCTCGCGGGCCAGGCGCTCGATGGCGTCCCAGTCGCGGGTCTGCAGCAGCGCCGGGGTGGTCAGCCACGAACCGCCCACGCACAGCACGTTGGGCAGGTGCAGGAACTGCGGCGCGGTCTGCGCGCTGATGCCGCCGGTCGGGCAGAAGCGCACATCGGCGAACGGGCCGTGCCAGGCGGCCAGCAGCGCGGCGCCGCCGGCCTGCACGGCCGGGAAGAACTTGAAGGTGTCCGCGCCGTGCTCCAGGCCCTGGATCAGGTCCGAAGCGGTGGCAGCACCGGGCAGGTACGGCAGGTCGGCATCACGCGCGGCCGCATACAGTGCCGGCGTGGCACCGGGGGAAACGGCAAAACGCGCACCGGCCTGCTTCGCCGCCTGCATCTGCGCGGCGTTGAGTACGGTGCCGGCACCGATCACCGCGTCCGGCACGGCCTCGACCATGGCCTTGATCGCATCCAGCGCCTGCGGCGTGCGCAGGGTCACCTCGATCACCGGCAGCCCGCCACGGAACAGCGCCTGGGCCACTTCGACCGCTTCATTCACATCTTCGGGGGTGTACACCGGGATCACCGGTGCCAGCTTCAACAGCGCGCGCAGGCGCGGATCAGCGCTGGACATCGTCTTGCTCCTTGCCCGCCAGGGCATCGCGGATGCTGCCGGTGCCGGCAGCGCAGCGGCGCATGATGCCATGCGGACCGCGACGGTGCCCTGCTCCGCACCGCGCCGGATTCAGGCCGGGTCGGCCTGCAGCGCCTGGATGCGGCGCTGGTACCAGTCGCCACCGAGCGGATCGAACACCGCCGAGCGCTCCATCTGCGCCTCGTACACGTGTACCGAGATCGCCAGTGCCTCATCGCTGGCATTGCGCAGGGTGTGGTACTCATGCGGGGGGATCAGGCTGCCTGCACTGCCGCAGCCCCCGCGCAGCGCGGCGTGGCGGCGGAAGCGCCAGCGCTCGCCGGCGCACTCCAGCAGCTCGTAGCGGGTGATCTCCAGCTCGCCCAACCACACGCCCTCCACACACCACATGGCATCGTGGTCGTGCAGCGGCGTGCCCTGCCCTGGGCCCCAGCTCATGGCAATCACGCTGTAGCCGTGTTCGCGGCTGTGGTACAGCGGACGTCGCGCGTAATGATCGCTGACCGGCCGATGCACGCATTCGGGCAACTCGATGCGGCTGTCGGTTATGGCTTCCTGCAGCGCCAGCTGCAGGTCGGTCGTGATGCGCTCGGGATCACCGGAGCTCATCGCCGCGTCGACTGCGGCGATCAACCGGTCGCGGCCGCGGAATGGCGGAAACGGAGAAGTCTGCAGGTCCATGCCTCGAATGTAGCGGAGCATGGTTAAGGGAATGTTGGCGTTCGCGCGCGTCGCGTCCACATTCAAGGTGAATACGCGCGGAAGAACGATTCAGATGCAGACGCAGTAGAGCGATCACAATGGAACCTTGCGCAGCAGAACCTGTCGAACACGACACGATTCAGATCCGCTGCGACATTCCGCAACTTCGCGCCCGACGGGCGCAAGGCTAGAATTCTCCGACTTACCTGGTTCTATACATGTCAGTGCGAACTATTAGCGATGCCGCGTTGCCGGCATCGAAGGGCAAGGCTGCCACGATCAACGACATCGCACGACTGTCGGGAGTTTCCAAGAAAACGGTTTCAAGAATCATCAACAACTCGCCGCTGGTGCGCAAGGACACCCGCGACAAGGTCGAGGCGTTGATGCGCGAGGTCGGTTACGTGCCCGATCCTCTCGCGCGCGGGCTGGCATTCCGCCGCTCCTTCCTGATCGGCCTGGTGTATGACGACCCGGGTGCCCAATGCATTGTCGACCTGCAGCACGGCGCGCTGGACGCGCTGCGCGGCACCGGCTATGAGCTGGTGGTGCACCCCTGCGACAGCCAGGATCCGGAATGCCCGCAGGGCGTGCGTCGTTTCGTGCAGCAGCAGAAGCTGCACGGCGTGATCCTGGGGCCGCGTGCGTCCGAATCGGCCGCGCTGGCGCAGACCCTCGATGACATCGACTGTCGCTACGTGCGCATCAACGCGCATGCCTCGGAGGATGAGAACCATGCCGTGGTCACCCATGACCGCGATGGTGCTGCCGCTGCGGCGGGCTACCTGCTTTCGCTTGGCCACCGCGACATTGCGGTGATCACCGGACCGGGTGACCGGCGTGCCGCGCGCGAACGGACGCATGGTTTCCTTGATCGGCTGGCGCAGGTCGGCCTGACCCTGCCCGGCGAGCGCGTGCTGGAAGCGGGCGACACCTTCGAGTCCGGCGTGCATGCCGCCGAACGGCTGCTGATGGGCGAGCAACGCCCCAGTGCGATTTTCGCCGGCAACGACGAAATCGCCGCAGGCGTGTACCAGGTGGCATTGCGTGCAGGCATCGCGGTGCCGCAGCAGCTGTCGATCGTCAGCTACGACGACAGCCCGTTGGCATCGCGGCTGTGGCCGCCGCTGACGTCGGTGCGGCGCCACGTCTCCGATATCGGCCGCACCGCCGCCGCCATGCTGGTCCAGGCCGACGTGCCCGACGCGCCGACCGCCGCCAGCGTGCATCCGCAGTTGATGGTGCGCGGGTCCTGCCGGGCCGTGGACGCCTGAGTGCCCTGCCCTCGCCTGCGCCGCTGCAGTGGCGCAGGCAGGCAACAACGAAAACGGCGCACCCATGTGCGCCGTTTTCAGTGCAAAGCCGTGCGCGTTGTGTGCTTACACGTCGCCGCCGTCGGCCCAGCCTTCGCCGGTGCCCTTCTGGAACACGCGGTCGTCGCCCTGCACTTCACCGGCCGGCAGATGCGCCTGGTTGGCCAGTGCCGCGTAGATCGGGGTGAAGTCCGGCGAGGTCGCCTGCATGAGCTGTTCGAAGCTGTCGATGACGAAGTAGGTCTTCTGGAAGGTGTCGATGCGGTACTTCGTGCGCATGATCCGCTGCAGGTCGAAGCCGATGCGGTTGGGCGCGGCCGATTCCAGCGAGTACAGCGACTCGCCCTTCGACGACACGATGCCGGCACCGTAGATGCGCAGGCCCTCGGGCGTGTCGATCAGGCCGAACTCCACGGTGTACCAGTACAGGCGGGTCAGGTTCTGCAGCGCATCCGGACCGATCGCATGCGCTTTGACGCCGCCGCGGCCGTACGCCTCCATGTAGTCGGCGAACACCGGGTTCATCAGCAGCGGCACGTGGCCGAACAGATCGTGGAACAGGTCCGGTTCGGCGATGTAGTCGATCTGGTCCGGGCGGCGGATCCACCAGGTCACCGGAAAACGGCGGTTGGCCAGATGGTCGAAGAAATCCAGTTCCGGCAACAGGCCTTCAACGCCGACCAGGGTCCAGCCGGTGGCCGCGCCCAGCACTTCGTTGAGTTGGTCGAAGCGCGGAATCATGTGTGCGCTCATGCCCATTTCGTCCTGCGCATCCAGGAACTCCTGGCAGGCACGGCCGACCAGCAGCTCGCGCTGGCGCTGGTACAGCGTGCTCCAGGTTGCGTGGTCGTCGGCGCTGTAGGTGTCCCATGGCTGCTCGACGAGCGCGGTGGTATACACCGGCACGTAGCCCTTGTCGGTCTGCTGGTGTTCGACGCGGCGGGGCTGGGCGAGGTCCATGCGGCACTCCTGGATGGGATACCCACGATGCTAGGGCAGGGGACGCGCAACAGGGTTGCAAAAGTTGCGCCGATTGGCCTTGTTGGCGCAATATCCTTGCGTACTCACCATGTTGCGGGGCAACAATGGCCGGAGAAGTCCAGTTCGATCGCACGGATATACGCCTGCTGGCCGAAATCCAGCGGGATGGGCGCGCCACCAACGCCGAACTGGCGGCGCGGGTGAATCTCTCGCCTTCGGCCTGCCTGCGGCGGCTGCAGCGGCTGGAAAGCGAGGGCGTGATCGTCGGCTATGGCGCGCGGCTGGAGCCACGGCAGCTGCGGCTGGGCCTGCAGGCGTTCGTGCGTGTGCAGCTGGAGAAGCACGACCAGGCCGCCATCGGCCACTTCGTGGACAGCGTGCAGGCGTGGGACGAGGTGGTGGCCTGCCACGCGCTGACCGGCGACATGGACTACCTGCTGCACGTGTACGTGCGCGACCTGGAGCACTTCTCGCGCTTCCTGCTGGACCGGCTGCTCAATGCCGGTGGCGTGGCCGATGCCAATTCCAGCTTCGTGCTGCGCACGGTGAAGGGCTTCCAGGCGTTGCCGCTGTCGCAGCTGGAGTCCTGAGCGACCACCGGGCGGGCCCGGTGGCCTGGCTTCAATGGATCAGCACTTGTCCTTGCGGCCGATCAGCTTGCCAAGGCGCGAGGCTTCCTCGCACTTCGGCGCGGCCACCGGTGCCGGTGCGGCAGCTGCGGCGCGCGCGCGCTGCAGCTGCTGGATCTTCGCGCGGATCTGGGGCATCGCTGCCATCGCGGCCTTTTCGCCTTCCAGGATCGCGGTGCCACGCTGGCTGAAATCGGCGGCACCGATGTCCAGTACCTTCGGGCGGATGACGATGTCGGCGCGCGCCAGTTCCTGCTCGCCCAGGCGCTGGCCCATGATCGAGATGGACTGGTTGACGATGCCCAGCATGTCGGTCGGCGCCTTGCCGCTGGCCTTGCTGGAGATGTCGACGGCGATTACGAAGTCGGCGCCGAGCTGGCGGGCAGCGTCCACCGGTACCGGGCTGACCACGCCACCGTCGATGTAGTTGCGGCCGCCGATCTTCACCGGCTCGAACACACCGGGGATGCTGCTCGACGCGCGCACGGCCTGGCCGACATTGCCGCGCACGAAGATTGCGCGCTCGCCGGTTTCCAGCTGGGTGGCGACGGCGGCGAACGGCTTTTTCAGGCGCTCGGCAGGACGGTTGGCAACCTGTTCGTTGACGTAGTCCTGCAGCTTCTGGCCCTGCACCAGGCCACCGGAGAACAGGCGCACATCGCGGATGCTGGCTTCATCAAGCGCCACGGCCCTGCTCTGCATCTGGAAGGCATCCATGCCGCTGGCATACAGGGCGCCGACCACGCTGCCGGCGCTGGTGCCGGCGACCACGGCCGGCTCGAAGCCGTTGGCCTCCAGCATCTTGATCACGCCGATATGGGCAAAGCCTTTGGCCGCGCCGCCGCCCAGGGCGATGCCGATCTTCACCGGCTTGGCCTGCGGGACCACGGTCGGCGCAGGCGGTGGCGTGGGGCGGACCGGGTCGCCACCGCAGCCGGCCAGCAGGCCGATCAGGGCGACAGACAGCAGCATGCGGGGGCGGAACAGGCTCATCGGCAGTGCGCGCACGGCGCCGGATTCAGGAAAGGGCGCCAGCATACCGAAGCCGTGGCGGGGCGGGCAGGGTGGGAAATATCGCCCATTCATAAAGGTAGTGCCGGCCGCTGGCCGGCAACCATAGGGAAACCTGGCAACGGTCCATGGGGCTGCCGGCCAGCGGCCGGCACTACCGGGATGCGTGCCAAGGTCCATGAGGTTGCCGGCCAGCGGCCGGCACGACCGGAGGCGGTCAGAAGCGGTTATCGCCATCCAGCATCCGGCCCAGGCCGCCCAGCACCGAGCCTTCGCCGCGGTTCTGGCCGCCGCCCTGCGGTGCGGCCATCCACATGCGGCCGGCCAGGCGTGAGAACGGCAGCGACTGCAGCCAGACCTTGCCGGGGCCGGTCAACGTGGCCAGGAACACGCCTTCGCCGCCGAACAGCATGCTCTTGATGCCGGCCACCCGACGCACGTCCATGTCCACCGTCGGGTGGTAGGCCACCACGCAGCCGGTATCCACGTCCAGGCGTTCGCCGGCGGCCAGCTCGCGCTCCACCACGCAGCCGCCGGCGTGGATGAACACCCAGCCGTCGCCCTCCAGTTTCTGCATGATGAAACCCTCGCCCCCGAACAGGCCGGTCATGATCTTGCGCTGGAACTGCACGCCGATCTGCACGCCGCGCGCGCCGGCCAGGAAACTGTCCTTCTGGCAGATCAGGCGGCCGCCGTGCTGGTCCAGTTTCATCGCCAGCACCGTGCCGGGGTAGGGCGCAGCGAAGGCGACCTTGCCCTTGCCATGGCCGCTCTGGGTGTAGACGGTGGCGAACAGGCTTTCGCCGGTCAGTACGCGCTTGCCGGCAGCCATCACCTTGCCCATGAAGCCGCCGCCCTGGTCGCCATTGGCGGCGCCGAACACGGTATCCATCTGCACCGTGGCGTCCTTGAACATCAACGCGCCGGCCTCGGCAATGGCGCTCTCGCCGGGATCAAGCTCGATTTCCACGAACTGCATTTCATGGCCGACGATGCGGAACTCGATGTCGTCGGCGCGGCCGCTGGCGGCGGCGGGGACCGGGGGCGGGGTGTGGGGCATGCCCGGGGCCGCGGATTGCAGTTCGGGCACTTCGGCAATCGAGGTCCATCCGCTCATGCCCTGGCACCAGGCCAGCGCGCGCGGGTTGGCCTGCGCGTAGCGGCGCGCGGCCGGGTCATCGAGCGGTCCGATTCGGTCGGCCTGGGCCGAGGCATGGAAGTACCACTGGGTCATTGCGGCGGCTCCGCGGCGCTGGAAAACCCCGAGTCTAGCGAGCGCCCCGGGGGGCAGGGCGACGGGGCCATGAACGGCCGGCATTTGCGGGGCAGGTGCTGTATTGCAACAATTATCTGGTAGCGCCGTTTTACCACCCCTCCAAACACAGCCTACCGCCATGTCCCCGACCCGCACTTCCCGTGGCCGCCCTCTGGTCGCGCGCCCTCTCGTTGCCGCTCTTTCCGCCCTGCTGCCGTTGGCAGCCGCCGCCCAGGAAACCCCTGCCGCCAAGGATCCGGTTGCCCTCGACACCCTGCAGGTCACCGCGCAGCGCCGTGTCGAGAACGCCAAGGACGTACCGGTCGCAGTCAGCGCGATCCAGGGCGAGAAGCTGGATGTACTCGGTTCGGCCGGCGATGACATCCGCTTCCTGGCCGCACGCGTGCCCAGCCTCAACATCGAGTCGTCCTACGGCCGTGCCTTCCCGCGCTTCTACATCCGCGGCCTGGGCAACACCGATTTCGATCTCAATGCCTCGCAGCCGGTGTCGCTGGTATACGACGACGTCGTGCAGGAAAGCCCGCTGCTGAAGGGCTTCCCGCTGTTCGACCTGGCCAACGTGGAAGTGCTGCGTGGCCCGCAGGGCACCCTGTTCGGCCGCAACACGCCGGCCGGCGTGGTCAAGTTCGACTCGGCGCGTCCGTCGCAGGATGCCGATGGCTACCTCCGCGTCGGCTATGGCAGCTACAACAGCTGGAACGTGCAGGGCGCCTACGGCGGCCCGCTGACCGACCGCTGGTCGGCACGCGTCTCGGCGATCTACCAGCGCCGCGACGACTGGGTCGACAACACCCGTGTCGGTGCTCCCAACAGTGGCTTCGAAGGCTACGACGAAGCCGCCGGCCGCGTGCAGTTCCTGTACGAAGGCGATGACTTCGAAGCGCTGTTCAACCTGCACAAGCGCAAGCTCAACGGCACCGCCCGCCTGTTCCGCGCCAACATCATCCAGAAGGGTGGCAATTCGCTGGTCGAGAACTTCGACCGCGACAAGGTGGCCAACGACGGCGTCAACTTCTCCGACCTGGAGACCTGGGGGGGCAGCGCGCGCCTGCAGTGGAACCTCGGCTCGGTGACCCTGCACTCGATCACCGGCTACGAGACCGCCGAATCGCTCAACCGCGGTGACATCGACGGTGGCTACGGTGCGGCCTTCCTCGGGGCCGGCAACTACGGCCCGGGCCTGATTCCGTTCTCCTCGGAGTCGGCTGATGGCCTGCCGCACCATCGCCAGTGGACGCAGGAAGTGCGCGTCGAGTCCAACGAGTGGGGCCGCTTCGACTGGCAGGCCGGCGTCTTCTACTTCGATGAAGACGTGACCATCAACAACTTCAACTACGACTCGCTGGCCCCGGGTAATCCGCAGACCGGCCATGTGGTGCAGAACCAGCGCAACAAGGCCTGGGCGGTGTTCGCTTCGGGTGACTTCGACGTCACCGACCGCTTCAAGCTGCGTGCCGGCGTGCGCTACACCCAGGACAAGAAGGACTTCAGCGCCAGCGTGCTGCAGGCGGTTCCGTTCGGCACCCCGGTCAGTGGCCCGTACCTGGCCAACACCGACGTCAACGACGTCAGCTGGGACCTGAGCGGCGTCTACAAGCTGACCGACGACATCAACGCCTACGCCCGCGTGGCCAAGGGTTTCCGCGCGCCGTCGATCCAGGGCCGCCTGGCCTTTGCGCCGGGTCTGTCGCAGGCCGATTCGGAGAAGGTCATCTCGTACGAGGCCGGCATCAAGGCCGATCTGTTCGAGCGCCGCGCGCGCCTGGGCCTGAGCGTGTTCCGCTACGACGTCGATGGCCAGCAGCTGATCGCCGTGGGCGGTTCCAACAACACCGCCACCCTGCTCAACGCCGACAAGACCATCGGCCAGGGCGTCGAGCTGGACCTGGAGGCCTACCTGGCCGACAACGTCCTGCTGACCTTTGGCAGCAGCTACAACGACACCGAGATCAAGGACAAGAACCTGGCGGTGGCGATCTGTGGCGGCGGCTGCACCATCACCGACCCGACCACGGTGATCAACGGCCAGACCTACGCGCTGGTGAACGGCAACCCGCTGCCGCAGGCGCCGAAGTGGATCCACAACGCGACCCTGCGCGTGGGCTTCCCGCTCAGCGATGGCAGCGAGCTGTACGCCTACACCGACTGGGCCTACCGCAGTGCGGTGAACTTCTTCATCTACGAGTCGCCGGAATTCCGCGGCCGTAGTTCGCTGGAAGGCGGCCTGCGCCTGGGCTACAACTGGGGTTATGGCCAGTACGACGTGGCGGTGTTCGGCCGCAACCTGACCAACCAGACCCGCGTGGTCGGTGCGATCGACTTCAACAACCTGACCGGCTTCCTCAACGAGCCGCGCACATGGGGCGTGGAGTTCACCGCGAAGTTCTGATGCGGTGGCTGCGGTAGTGCAATGAAGAAGGGCCGGCGCAATGCCGGCCCTTCTGTTTCCTGCTTTCTGTAGAGTCGAGCCATGCTCGACTGCCATGAGCCGAGCATGGCTCGGCTCTACAGAGGCATGGCTTACAGCGCGCTCTGCGGGCGCACCTTCAGCACCGCGTTCTCGGTGGTGCAGTCGCGGCTGGAGTGCCGACCGGCCTTGCGCGCCGCCTCGATCTCCTTGCGTGCGGCCAGCAGGTCCTTGTTGAACGCGGCGTTGTCGTGCAGGCGGGCCACGGCGGCGGCGCCCATGAAGCGGCCTTCGAGGATGTCGCTCTGCCAGTGCACGTTGCAGACCAGGCGGCTCTCGCCGTAGTTGCGGCCGCGGGCCTGGATGGCATCGGCGCGGTCCGGCGCGATCTCCGACAGGATCAGTGCCCAGGCCCAGCCGATTGAGGTGTGGCCTGATGGATAGGAACCATTCCTGCGCAGGCCATCCTCGTCCTTCGGCGAGCAGGTCGGCTCACCGTTGACCATGAACGGGCGCGGGCGCTGGTAGTGGTTCTTGGCCGCCTTGGTGGCGGCGCTGGCGTCGATCCGGCTGCGCTCCAGCAGTCGATACAGCGCCGGAGTCTTCACCGCATCGACGTCGATGTCGGCGGCGCAGGAGAAGTGGTTGGCGCCCTCGGGGAAACCGAGTTCCGCATCGACGCCGGCCTGGGCGAAGCGCGGGCTGCCACGCAGCGCGCGGGCTTCACGGCTGACCTGTTCGTCCAGGGCGAGGGCGGCCGAACCGGCCACCGGCGGTGCCGGCACCAGATCGAGGCTGGCCGGAACAGCGCTCTTGTCCAGATAGCCCACGGCCTTGGTGGTGATGTTGGCTTCGACGGCGGTCGGTTTGGTGGCCGTGGCAGCACAGCCGGCCAGGGCCACGGCAACGGCGAGGCCGAGCAGCGGGCGGGCGGGGTGGGAAATCAGCGACATGGACGGGCTCCGGAGGAAAAACACCGCGTCATGATCGCAGCCCGTATGCGGCACCGCAGTGGCCATCGGTCATACGGCCAGACCCGGCATGGTCATCACAGGAGATGAAGAACGTCATCGAAGCGTGCCAGTCTGCTGAATCCGGGCGCAGCGCACGGACTTTCACGCGGCCGCAGCGTGAGCATCGGCACATCGGCAGTCACCAGGCGCCGTCCAGTTCCAGCCGGGTCGGGGGGATCCGAAGACAGAGGGAGAGAAGCGATGCGCAGCACCGCAACAGGAAGTACCGTCCTGGCCCTGCTTCTGGGGCTGGCAGCAGCACCGGCGCAGGCCGCCGATGTGGTCGGCGTGGCCTTCGTGCATGGCACCGGCGCGCAGACCAATGCCACCCAGGACTACTGGCAGCCGGCGATCATCGACACCGTGCGCCAGGGCCTGCCCAACAGCAGCAACTATGTGGTCATCAACTGTGACTTCACCCAGTACATGTGGAAACCGGAGGCCGCCGGCTGCCTGGCCAACCAGCTGACCGGCTTCATCGACAGCCGTGGCATCACCCAGCTGGTGGTGATCACCCACTCCAACGGCGGCAACGTGATGCGCTGGATCCTGTCCAATCCGACCTACGACAGCCGCTATCCGAAGATCATCCGCACGGTGCGCAAGGTCAACGCACTGGCACCGTCTTCGGCGGGCACGCCACTGGCCGATGCGGTGCTCAACGGCAATACCTTCGAAACCTCGCTGGGCTGGCTGCTGGGCTACAAGAACGACGCGGTACGCCAGCAGCAGGTGGCCAGCATGGCCACCTACAACGCGCAGAACCTGTACGGCACGGCCGGTCGCCCGGCGCTGCCCAAGCCGTTCCGCGCGGTGGTCGGCAGTGACGTGGAATCGGCGGTGTGGGACAGCAACAGCTACTGCGGTGGCTATGCCGCCAACGTCGGCCTGGAGTTCACCCAGAACTGGTTGTCGTCCTGCTCCGATGGCTTCCTGGAGTGCAGCAGCCAGAAGGCGGCCGGCACCACCTGGTTCACCGACAAAGCGCGCACCCAGGGCGCAGAACCGCTCAGCCACAACCAGAGCCGGCGCGAGTGCTTCGGCCTCGGCACCCTGCTGCGCAACGACCTGACCCAGTGAGGGAGATGACCATGACGACCCATTCCACCCTGCTGGCCAGTGCGGTGCTGGCAGTACTGTCCCTTTCCGCCGCGCAGGCCGCGCAGCCTCTGCAGGCGGCCCGCGCGGGCGATCAGGTGCCTGCCGCATTGGTGGCCGCGCCGCTGCCTGCCGATGAAAGCGAACACGCGCCGTTGTCGTTTGCCTGGGCGCTGGACCCGGCACAACCGCTGCAGGCGGCCACGCCATATGCCTCGGTCAGCCGCAGTTACTGGCAGCAGGTCGATGGCACGCAGCTGCAGCGCGGCCTGGACCTGCCGCTGACGGCGCCCGATGCGGTGATCCAGCTGAGTCCGGCCGCAGGAGCTCGCGCGCTGCCGGCCAACACCCTGCAGGTGCGCGACCCGGCTGGCCGCAGCAGCGTGGCCCGCAGTGTCGATGCGCGCGCGCTGCAGGATGCCGGCATGCCGGTGAGTGATGGCAGCAGCATGCTGCGCACCGGTGCGACCAGTGCCGCCGGTGCGTACACCCTGCAGAGCACGCAGGCGCAGGGCCGCTATGTGGTGCAGGTGCTGGAGCCGAACAGCCCGCTGCGGTTGGAGGTGCAGGCCAACCAGGCGCAGGTGCTGGCCGGTGGCAACGTGCAGCTGCAGGCACGCCTGCTGGAAGACGGCGCCACCACCGCGCAGCTGGCATCGCGTCGTGGCGGCCTGGGGGGTGAAGCCCTGCTGGTCGCACCGGATGGCCGCAGTTGGCCGCAGCGTCTGCTGCGCACCACTGATGGCAGCCTGCGCGCGCAGGTGCGGATCCCGACCGACGTCGGCACCGTGCAGGGGCTGTGGGAGCTGCAGGTGTTCGCCCAGGCCGATGGCGTGCTGCGCGATGGCAAGGTGGCCTTCGCGGTGGCACGGCCGACCGCGCGTTTCAGCGGCCAGGCAGCACCGGACCCGTCCAGCCGCCAGGTGGCGCTGCCGCTGCAGGTGGCTGCGGCAGGCCGCTACGAGGCACGCGGCACGCTGTATGCCACGGCCCGCGATGGCCGGATGAAGCCGGTCGCGCAGGCACATGCAGCCGCGTGGTTCGATGGCCCGGGCGCCGGCCAGCTGGTGCTGCCGTTCGGCCAGGCCGCGTTGCCGGCCGGTTTTGGCGCACCGTACGAGCTGCGCGACCTGCAGCTGCAGGACCAGAGCCGGATGGCACCGATCGAGTCGCGCGCGCTGGCGTTGCGGTTCTGAGCACGACGGTGGCGGGCCGGGATATCCGGCCCGCTGCATTGCATCCTGTAGAGCCGAGCCGATGCTCGGCTGCTGTTTGCCGTGATCAGGAGCAGCCGAGCGTGGGCTCGGCTCTACAACGGCATGCCGATCACCCCGCGTATGCGGTCAGCCGGCCTTCCTGCTCGCAGACGGTGATCGCGCCGCCGAACACCGCCGACAGCGGTTCGTTGCGCAGCAGCTCGGCGCGGGTGCCGTCGGCCAGCACGCGGCCATCGCGCAGCAGTACCACGCGCTCGATCTCGGGAATGATCTCTTCGATGTGGTGGGTCACCAGCACCAGGGTGATGCCCTGCTGCGCCAGCGCCCGCATGGTCGCCACCAGCTGCTCGCGGGCGACCAGGTCCAGCCCGGTGGAGGGTTCATCCAGCAGCAGTGCCTGCGGCCGGTTGACCAGCGCGCGGGCGATCAGCACGCGGCGGGTCTCGCCAGCGGACAACTCGGCGTAGGCGCGGTCGCGCAGGGACAGGGCGCCGGTCATCGCCAGTGTCTCGCCCACGCGTGCGCGCATATCGGCGGTCACTTCGCGGAAGGCCGGCACCACGTAGCTGGCGAAGAAGCCGGACAGCACTGCCTGTTCCACGGTCAGGCCCGGCATGTCGGCCAGGTTGCTGCTGAGATCGCCGGTGACGATGCCCAGCTGCGATCGCAGCCGGTCCACCTGCCAGCGGTTCTGCCCCAGCACCCTTACCGCCACGGAGCCGTCGACCTGCGCCAGCGGGTACAGCTCGCGGGTGATCAGCTTGATGAAGGTCGACTTGCCGCAGCCGTTGGGGCCGAGCAGGGCGGTGTGCTGGCCCTGTGCGATGCGCAGGCTGAGCCCGTGCAGCACCTTCACCTGGCCGCGCACCACGGTGGCGCGGTCCAGTTCGATCAAGGGGGGCAGCTCCGCAACGGGCGGGGCGGCAGTCATGGTGCTGGCGCGTGGATCAAGGCTCGACAACTCAGGTCCCCAACTGTGAACGGTGCCACGGATGGCGATGCGATACATCGCCGCAGGGATGCAGTTTGCAACGCAAGCGCCCATCATGTCTGCCATCCCCGCGTCGATCCGGAGAGCTGCCATGTCTGATGCCCTGATGTCCCTGTTGACCGGTGGTGTGCTCGGCCTCGGCTGGTGGGCCATGTTGGGCGTGCTGCTGGTCTTCACCCAGATCACCATCTTCTCGGTAACCCTGTACCTGCACCGCAGCCAGGCCCATCGCGGGGTCGATTTCCATCCGGCGCTGGCGCACGTGTTCCGCTTCTGGCTGTGGCTGACCACGTCGATGATCACCCGCGAGTGGGTGGCCATCCATCGCAAGCACCACGCCAAGGTGGAGACCGAGGACGATCCGCACAGCCCGGTCACCCGCGGCATCGGCAAGGTGTTCTGGCATGGCGTGGAGCTGTACCGCGAAGCGCGCGGCATGCGCGCGGACATCGAGCAGTACGGGCGCGGCACGCCGGACGACGCGATCGAGCGCCACCTGTATACCCCGCACGCCACGCTGGGGCCGGTAGTGCTGCTGGCGATCAACGGCGTGCTGTTCGGCCTGCCCGGCGTGGCGCTGTGGGCGATCCAGATGGCGTGGATCCCGTTCTGGGCGGCGGGCGTGGTCAATGGCCTGGGCCACTGGTGGGGGTACCGCAACTACGAGTCGGCCGATACCTCCACCAATCTCACGCCGTGGGGGTTCTGGATCGGTGGCGAGGAGCTGCACAACAACCACCATGCCTTCCCCAGTTCGGCGCGCTTCGCGATGCGGCGCTGGGAGTTCGACATCGGCTGGAGTGCGATCCGCCTGCTGCAGGCGCTGCACCTGGCCAGGGTGCTGCGGGTGGCACCGGCCATGGACGTGCGCCCGAACATCGCCGTGCCCGATGCCGAAACGCTGAAGGCGCTGCTGTCGCACCGCTTCCAGGCGATGACCGATTACCAGCGCAACGTGTTCATGCCGGCCCTGCGCGAGGAGGCCGCGCAGGCCGGGGCCAAGCTGCGCCGCCTGCTGCCACGCCGGTTGCGCCGTGGCCTGGTCAACGATGGCCGCTGGCTGAAGCCGGACAGCCGCGCCCAGCTCAGCGCATGGGTGGCGCAGCGGCCGCGCATTCGCACCCTGGTCGAGTACCGCGGGCGATTGGCTGCGCTGCTGGAAGCCCGTGGCCACGACGCCGCCGAGCGCCTGCATCAGCTGCAGGCGTGGTGCCGCGAGGCCGAGGAAAGCGGTATCGCGGCGTTGCAGGCCTACGCCGCACGCTTGAAGGGCTACAGTCTGGTGGGCGCGTGAGGGCAGGGTACGGGCTTCTGCTGGCGGCGCTGCTGCCGGGTGCGGCGCTGGCCCAGGTCACCGACACCGCCAGCTATCTGCAGCGGATGGACAGCGATGGCGACGGCAAGGTCAGCGAGGCCGAGTACGTGCAGTGGATGCTGTATGCCTTCGACCGCATGGACCGCAATGGTGATGGCGTGCTGAGCGCCGACGAGCTGCCCGGCGGCAAGGGCAGGGCAATCCGCCGCGAGCAGCAGCGGCAGGTGATCGTGCAGCGCTTTCATAAGCAGGATGCCAACGGTGATGGCTTCCTGGATGCGCGCGAACTGTCCGCGCCGCCGCGTTGAGCGGGCGTAGAATCGCACCATGCCTGAACTGCCCGAAGTCGAAACCACCCGCCGCGGCCTGGCGCCGCACCTGCAGGGCCGGCGCGTGCATGGCGTGATCCTGCGCCGCGCCGACCTGCGCTGGCCGATTCCACCGGAAGTGGCCGAGCTGCTGCCGGGGCAGCGCATCGAGGACATCCGCCGGCGCGCCAAGTACCTGCTGCTGGATACCGCCATCGGCAGCGCCGTGCTGCACCTGGGCATGTCCGGCAGCCTGCGCGTGCTGCCCGGTGATACCCCGCTGCGGGCGCACGACCACGTCGACATCAGCCTGGACAACGGCCGCCTGCTGCGCTTCAACGACCCGCGCCGCTTCGGCAGCCTGCTCTGGCAGCCGGCTGGGGAGATCCACCCGCTGCTGCAGGGGCTGGGCCCGGAGCCACTGGACGACGCGTTCGACGGCGACTACCTGTTCGACCGCAGCCGGGGCCGCAGCGCGCCGGTGAAGACCTTCCTGATGGACCAGGCGGTGGTGGTGGGCGTGGGCAACATCTACGCCGCCGAGAGCCTGTTCAAGGCCGGCATCAGTCCGCTGCGCGAGGCAGGAAAGATCTCGCGAGAACGCTACCAGCGGCTGGCCGACGCGGTGAAGGAGATCCTGGGCTACGCCATCACCCGCGGCGGCACCACCCTGCGCGATTTCATCAGCCCCGATGGTGCGCCGGGCTACTTCGAGCAGGAGCTGCTGGTGTATGGCCGCGACGGGCTGCCGTGCCCGAACTGCGGGCGCGCGCTGAAGCACGCCACCATCGGCCAGCGCGCCAGCGTCTGGTGCAGCCACTGCCAGCGCTGAGCCGGCGACCAGCGGCAGCTGAACGGGCAGGGCGCGTCTCCGCTGCCCGTTAACGTTTGTCTGCCTATCATGGCCGACCTTCCCTCTGTGCCCGACGCGCCTGCATGCAACGACGCGACTTCATCCGCAATGCCTCCCTCGCCCTGGCTGCATTCGGCCTGCCGTCCCTGCCCGCGTGCGCGGCCAGCAGGAGCGGTCAGATGGGCCTGCGCCGCCTCGGCCAACCGCAGCCGTTCGACTTCGCCACCCTGAAGGGCCAGGCGCGCGCGCTGGCACAGGCGCCCTACAAGAGCCACAAGCGGGTGTTGCCGGGCCGCCTGGAAGGCCTCGACTGGGACCAGTACCAGTCGATTGGCTACCGCCAGGACCATGCGCTGTGGGCCGACCAGCCTGGCAAGTTCCAGGCCAAGTTCTTCCACCTGGGCCTGTACTTCCATTCGCCGGTGCGCATGTTCGACGTGGTCGACGGCAAGGCGCAGGAACTGGCGTATGACGGCGCGGCGTTCAACTACGGCAAGAGCGGCATCAAGGATGGCGAGCTGCCGGCCGATCTGGGCTTCGCTGGCTTCCGCCTCAACACCCGCAAGGACACCGACCGCGACTTCGCCGCCTTCCTCGGCGCCAGCTACTTCCGCGCCGTTGGCAAGGAGGGCCAGTACGGCCAGTCGGCGCGTGGGCTGGCGATCGATACCGGCATGGGCAAGCCGGAGGAATTCCCGGACTTCATCGCCTACTACCTGGAGCAGCCGTCGGCCGATTCGGACACGATCGTGGTCTATGGCCTGCTGGATTCGCCCAGCGTTACCGGTGCCTATCGCTTCGCGATCACCAACGGTGACGTGCTGCTGATGGACATCGACAGCGCGCTGTACCCGCGCAAGACGATCGAGCGGTTGGGCATCGCCCCGTGCACCAGCATGTACCAGGTGGGCGAGAACGACCGCCGGATGGGCTGGGACTGGCGCCCGGAGATCCACGATACCGATGGCCTGTCGCTGTGGACCGGTGCCGGCGAGTGGATCTGGCGGCCGCTGCTGAACCCGCGCAACCTGCGTTTCAACATGTTCGTGGACCGCAACCCGCGCGGCTTCGGCCTGCTGCAGCGCGACCGCAATTTCGACCATTACCAGGACGACGGCGTGTTCTACGAGAAGCGCCCGTGCCTGTGGGTGGAGCCGAAGGGCGAATGGGGCGAAGGCTCGGTGCAGCTGGTGGAGATTCCCACCGTGGACGAGACGTTCGACAACATCGTGGCGTTCTGGAACCCGAAGGAAAAGCCACAGCCGGGCCAGGAGCTGCTGGTCGGTTACCGCTTGTACTGGGGCGCCGAACCGCCGGCGCGCCCGCCGCTGGCGCACTGCGTGGCCAGCCGCACCGGCCTGGGCGGTGTGGTCGGCAAGAAGCGCGAGTACTTCAGCTGGCGCTTCGCGGTGGACTTCGAAGGTGGCGAACTGGCCAGGCTGATCGACAAGGCCGAGGTCGAAGCGGTGGTGGAAGCCAGCCGTGGCCGGGTCGAGATCGTTTCGGCGCGCCCGCTGCGCGAGATCAACGGCTATCGCGCGATGTTCGACCTGGTGCCGCCGGAAGGCAGTACCGAGCAGATCGACATCCGCCTGTTCCTGCGCAGTGGTGGCAAGACCCTCACCGAGACCTGGCTGTACCAGTACACCCCGCCGCCGGCCGGTGCGCCGGAGCGCACGCTGTACTAAGAGGGGGGGGCAGGGCTTGCAGCCCTGCACCTGCTGACGTCAACGTCAACGTCAAAAGCGGGCATTCCGTGGGATGGCGGGGTGGGTCCGGTTGAGGGGGGCGGCGTAAATACGTCCATGTAGCCTCGGTCGCGCCATCCATGGCGCTCACGCCCCCTCAACCGGACCCACCCCGCCTTCGACAGATCGCCGCGATCTGTCGGAGCACGGGGTCGGATCCCGTTGCTGCGCAACGGGCTCTGACCCCAGATGAATTTCGATAGATGAATTTCGATATCTGACAGATGTGCCGACCAACGGTCGGCACCCACC
>NZ_LEKR01000050.1:0-33122 GCF_001580555.1 Stenotrophomonas sp. DDT-1 | reverse complement strand
TGGTCACTTCATGCTCGCTCAGCGCGGTGTGGTCACGCAGGTAGGCCAGCGCCTGCTCGCGGGTCCAGCCCTTGCTGTGCACGCCGGTGTCGATCACCAGGCGCGCGGCGCGCCACATCTCGTAGGTCAGCCGACCGAAATCCTCATACGGGGTTTCGTAGATGCCCATCTCCACGCCCAGCTTCTCGCAGTACAGCGCCCAGCCTTCGCCATAGGCGGAGATGTAGGCGTTGCGGCGGAACTCGGGCAGGTTCTTCTGTTCGGCGGCGATGGCACCCTGCAGCGCGTGGCCCGGATCGGACTCGTGCAGGGTCAGCGCCGGCAGGTTGTACAGCGGGCGCGACGGCAGGTTGTAGGTGTTGAGCCAGTAGGTACCCATGCCACCGCGGCCGGCGGTCCAGAACGGTGCGATGTCCGGCGGCACCGGCACGATGGTGAAGCGCGCGCGCGGCAACGTCATGTACTTGCCCAGCTGGCCATCGGCGCGCTTGGAGATCCACGCGGCGCGCGACAGCAGCTCTTCCGGCGTCTTCGCATAGAACTGCGGATCGGTACGCAGGAAGGTCAGGAACTCGGCGAAGCTGCCCTTGAACTTCACCTGCTTGATGATGTCGTTCATTTCCTTCTGGATGCGTGCGACTTCATCCAGGCCGATGCGGTGGATCTCGTCCGGCGACAGGTCCAGCGTGGTGTATTCGTGGATCTGCTGCCGGTAGTACGCCTTGCCATCGGGCATCGCTTCGGCGGCCAGGGTGGTACGCGCCTGCGGCACGTACTCGTTGACGAAGAAGGCGCGCAGCTGCTGGAACGCCGGCACCACCTTGCCGCTGATCGCTTCACGCGCCTGCGCCTGCAGCCTGGCCTGTTCGGCGGCCGGGATGGTGTTGGGCAGCTTCTTGAACGGCGCGTACAGCGGCGATTCGGTCGGGTCCTTCAGCTCGGCGACGGTGGCGATGGACACTTCGCGGCCATCCAGCACCGCACGCGGCACGCTGAAGCCGCGCTTCAGGCCGGCGCGCATGTTCTCGGTCTGCTGGCCGAAGTAACGCGGCACGTCGTTCAGCCGTGCGATGTAGTTCTGGTAATCCTGCACGGTCTTCATCTCGCGCCGGGCCATGAAGGACAGGTTGGACCAGAACGAGGAATCGGCGTTGAACGGCATTTCGTAGCCGCGCAGGCGCGTCTCTTCGGCCAGGTTGAACACCTGGTCGCGATAGATCGCGTAGTTGACCTGGTTGTCCGGCGACAGGGTCTTCGGGTCGATCTTCTTCAGCGCGGCCAGGGTCTCGTCCCACACCTTCAGGCGTGCCTGCTGCGCGGCCGGGCCGACGTCGGGCATGCGGGTGGCGTTGGCGGGCGCGTCTTCGTCCTCGCTGGCTTCACCACCGCCCTGCTGGCGCCACTTCCATTCCTTCTCGTACAGCGCGCGGAAGGCGGCATCTGCGGGCGATTCGGTGGCCACGCTGGCGGGCGCGGCGGCGGCGGTGGGCGCAGCGGCCAAGGCCACGGTGGGGGCGGACATGGCGAGCAGCAGGGCAACGGCAAGACGGGTTTTCACGAGCACAGGTTCCCGGGAAGGCAGGCTCCGATGATGGCACCGCCCACGGCCCATGGCATGGGACGAAGGTCCTGCTTGCAGCGCAGGCAGGACCGGGAACCGGCCGCAAGTTGGGCCCCCAGCGCCGGAGGCGCGTGGTAGAGCCGACTGGGTAGAGCCGACTGTTAGTCGGCTGCTCTTCCGCCAGACGTAGCAAAGCCCGCGCTCCGCGCGAAAGTCGACTGACAGTCGACTCTACCCATGGCAGGCACCCCGCGCCCTCAGTGGCTGGCCCTGTCGCGCTTCCAGCCGCGGTGCTTGATATCCAGGTGCAGGCTGTACAGGGCGGTGAACGCCGGGAACAGGTTCTGCAGCACGCCCACCGAGTCCTGCTTGGCCGAGAACAGGAAGTAGCTCAGGGTCATCAGGCTGCCGATCACGCTCATGTACCAGAACAGGCGCGGGATGACCGGCTTGCCGGCGCGCTTGGAGGCGATGAACTGGACCAGCCAGCGGCCGCCGAACATCAGTGCGCCGGTGTAGCCGATCAGCTTCCAGCCGGTCACATGCAGGCCGGTCCAGTACAGCCAGGTCAGGGGCTGATCCAGCCAGTGCAGCTCCAGATCCATCAGCGCTCCTCCACCGCGGTGCGCTTGCTTCGGGTGATCAGCCAGGCCACGCCACGCAGGTCGCGGATGCCGACCAGCGCGCGGCCGAGGTTGTTGTACTTGGACACGCCGGCGGTACGGTGGCGGTGGTTGACCGGCACGCTGGTGGTCTTCCAGCCGGCACGCTGCATCAGCGCCGGCAGGTAACGGTGCATGTGGTCGAAGTACGGCAGGTCGAGGAACGCGCTGCGTTCGAACAGCTTGATGCCGCAACCGGTGTCGGGCGTGTCGTCGCGCAGCATGCGCGCACGGATGGCGTTGGCCCACTTGCTGGCCCAGCGCTTGCTGCCGCTGTCCTGGCGGTTGACGCGCCAGCCGGCGAACAGCTTCACCTGCGCGTCGGCGGCGTCGCGTGCGGCGAGCAGCTTGGGAATATCGGCCGGATCGTTCTGGCCATCGCCATCCAGGGTGGCGATCCACGGCGCGCGCGCGTGCTTGACGCCGGTGCGCACCGCCGTGCTCTGCCCGCTCTGGTTCACATGGTGCAGCACGCGCAGTTCCGGGGTGGTTGCCTTCAATCCCTGCAGCACCGCCAGGGTGTCATCGCGCGAGTGATCGTCGATGTAGACGATCTCGAACGGCAGCCGGCCACGCAGCGCAGCGGTGATTTCGGCGACCAGCGGGGCAACATTGTCGCGCTCGTTGAACACCGGGACGACAACGGAAAGCTCGGGTTGGCTCATAAGGCACTCGGCCAAAGGGGGGACAAAGACCGCGCATTCTCCGAAACCGAGGTTATCCGAAGATGAACCCGGCGGCGTGAGGATCCGTCCTCAGGCGCGATCGCCAAAATACTCGCGGCACCACTGCACCACAGGCGGCAGGCCTTGTTCGATCGGGGTCACCGCATCGAAGCCGAAAGCGTCATGTGCGCGCCGGGTATCGGCCATCGTGCGCACCATGTCGCCGGGCTGCATGGGCTTGTAGACCTTCTGCGCGGGGCGGCCGGCGGCCTGCTCGATCACGCTGATGAAGCGCTCCAGCTCGACCGGCGTATGGTTGCCGAGGTTGAACACCCGGTGCGGCACCGGACCGTCGGCCGGATGCGCGAGGGCGCCGAGGATACCGGAGACGATGTCGGAGACATGTGTGAAATCGCGCTGCATGCGGCCTTCGTTGAACACGTCGATCGGCCGCCCGGCCAGCACCGCGCGCGAGAACAGCAGCGGTGCCATGTCCGGCCGGCCCCACGGGCCGTACACGGTGAAGAAGCGCAGGCCGGTGGCATGCAGGCCGTACAGCTGCGCGTAGGTGTAGGCCATCAGCTCGTTGGCCGCCTTGGTCGCCGCATACAGCGAGCGCGGCTGGTCCACGCGCTGGTCTTCGGAGAACGGCGGCGTGGCCGAATCGCCGTAGACCGAACTGCTGGAGGCGTACACCAGGTGCTGCACGCCACGGTGGCGGCACAGCTCGAGCATGTTGACGAAGCCGACCAGGTTGCTGTCGACGTAGGCATGGGGGTTTTCCAGCGAATAGCGCACGCCGGCCTGCGCGGCCAGGTGGATCACCGCGGTCGGCTGCACCTCGTCGAACAGCGCGGCCAAGCCCTGCTGGTCGGTCAGGTCCAGCGTGCGCAGGTCCAGCGCCGGACACAGCGCGGCCACGCGGTCACGCTTGATCTGCGGGTCGTAGTAATCGTTGAAGTTGTCCAGGCCGACCACGGCCTGGCCGGCCTCCAGCAGCGCGCGGGCGGTGTAGGCACCGATGAAGCCGGCAGCGCCGGTGAGCAGGATGGTCATGGCAGGGGCCTGGAAACGAAGTTCAGGCCCCTGATGTTACCGGTCTCAGAACAAACCGAAACGCTTCTTCGCCACGTTGGTGCGGCCGGGTTCGATTACATCCTGGATCTTCTTCGCGTCGAAGCGGTCGAGCAGGGCGTCGGCGCCCTTCTTCAGCTTCAGGTCCATCTCTTCGGGGTACAGCGGAACCAGGCTCATGAAGCTGATGGTATTGCCATCCTCCAGCTCCAGCGTGGCGAAGTCCTCCGGGGCGGTCACCGGCGGCAGCACGATGGCACCGTCGAAACCCACGCCCGGCGCATAGGGCTCGCTGGGATGGCCGTTGGGAATGGTGTGGCCGAAGCCCAGCCACGTGTCGTACTCGTGCGGCAACCGCGCCATGCCCTTCAGCAGGCGCACCGGCCAGTAATTGCGCTCATCCTCGAAGGCGCCTTGGGAGATCGGCCAGTCGGCCGGCAGGGTCACCATCAGTTCCATGTAGCGCGGCACGTCCGCATCCACCTCGGCGGGCACGGTCATCGGCAGGTCGCTCATGCCGGAGGTGACCAGGCGCAGGTACGGGCAGTGGTCATTGGCCGGCACCACGTGCACGTCGATGTGCACCAGGTCGGAGATGATTTCATGGAAGACACCGGACACCGGGCCCAGATGGCGTTCGATGTGGGCGCTGATCGCCTCGATGTGCCGTTCTTCGCCGATGGCGAGCACGAAGTCCTTCTCACGGCGATGTACCAGTATCTGGGTGCCGTCCGGGCTGACGTCCTCGTAGTCGTTGCTCATGTCCTGCTCCCTGGATGAGGCCACGGCGGGAGGTCAGTGCATTCCCGGTGCGCGTGGCGGTGCGTTCCCTGTCATTCGCGGGGCGGCAGGAACAGGCCGCCCCCCGACGCGGCGCCGGGCTCAGCCCTGGCGCGTGCGCAGTTTTTCCAGCACGCCGTCCAGGGTGTCCAGGTCGGTGTAGTGGATGATCAGCTTGCCCTTGCCGCCACGGCCGTGGCTGATCGCCACCTTGGCGCCGAGCGCTTCGGACAGCTCGGTTTCCAGCGAGGCGATGTCGGCCTGCTGCACCTTCGGCGTGGCCACCGGACGGCTGCTCGGCACCTTGCCGGCGGCGAAAGCCTGCGCGCGCCGCTCGACCTCGCGCACCGACCAGCCTTCGTCGGCCGCTTCCTGGGCCAGCTTGCCGGCCAGTTCGGGGGCCAGGGTCAGCAGCGCACGGGCATGCCCCATTTCCAGGCGGCGGGTTTCCAGCAGCAGGCGGATCGCCACCGGCAGTTCCAGCAGGCGCAGCAGGTTGGACACCGCCGCGCGCGAGCGGCCGACGGCCTCGGCGGCCTCGGCATGGGTGAGGGTGAACTCGCTGATCAGGCGCTGCAGCGCTTCGGCTTCCTCCAGCGGGTTGAGGTCTTCGCGCTGGATGTTCTCGATCAGCGCCATCGCGATGACGGTGCGGTCTTCCAGCTCGCGCACCACCACCGGCACTTCGTCCAGCCCGGCCAGCTGCGATGCGCGCCAGCGGCGTTCACCGGCGACGATTTCGTAGTTGCCCGCCGGCAGCTGGCGCACCAGGATCGGCTGGATCACGCCCTGCGACTTGATCGAGTCGGCCAGCTCGGACAGCTTGCCCTCGTCCATCTCGCGGCGCGGCTGGTACTTGCCCGGCTGCAGCTGGCCGACCGGCAACTTGCGCAGCACTTCCCCCGGCAGCGGCTCGATCACCGCCGTGGTGGCCTGCACCTGGCTGACCGCCCCCTTCGGGCCCAGCAGCGCGTCCAGGCCACGGCCGAGGCCTCGCTTCTTGGCTGCCGGCTTGCTGCTGGTCATCAGACGGTCTCCACGGCCTTGGTGGCCTTGTTGCGTTCGTTGTTGCGGCGGATGATCTCGCCGGCCAGGCCCAGGTAGGCCACGCCACCGCGCGAGGCGCGGTCGTAGCCGACGATGCTCTGGCCATGGCTGGGTGCCTCGGCCAGGCGCACGTTGCGCGGCACGATGGTGCGGAACACGCGATCGCCGAAGTGCTCGGTGAGCTCGGCCGACACCGCGTTGGCCAGGTTGTTGCGCACGTCGAACATGGTGCGCAGCACGCCTTCGATCTCCAGCGCCGGATTGAGATTGGCACGCAGCGCTTCGATGGTTTCCACCAGCGCGCTCAGGCCTTCCAGGGCGTAGTACTCGCACTGCATCGGCACGATCACCGAATCGGCGGCGGCCAGCGCGTTGAGCGTCAGCAGCGACAGCGCCGGCGGGCAGTCGATCAGGATGTAGTCGTACTCGTCGCGGATCGGTGCCAGCGCGCGCTTCAGCCGCTGCTCGCGCTCGCTCTGCGCCATCAGCTGGATCTCGGCGGCGGTCAGGTCGATGTTGCCGGGCAGCAGGTCGTAGCCTTCGGCGGTCTGCACGCGTACATCGGCGGCGCTGGACTCGCCCAGCAGCAGATCGTAGGTGGAAGCGGCCAGCTCACGCTTGTCCACGCCACTGCCCATGGTCGCGTTGCCCTGCGAATCCAGGTCGACCAGCAGCACGCGCTTGGGTGCGTTGGCCAGGGAAGCGGCCAGGTTGACGGCGGTCGTGGTCTTGCCGACGCCACCCTTCTGGTTGGCGATGGCGATGATGCGGGCCATGCGGGTGTGCCTCGTCGACGTGTGCTGGGACCGGTCATTATGCGTACAACCGGCCCCTTGCGGAAATCGTGGATCGCCAACCCGTTGTTGCACAAGGGGCTGGCGGCGGGAATCAAGGGCCTGTAACAGTGACCAGGTGGCGTTCGCCGGCCAGGCCGGGCACGCTCAGCGGGGTCACCTCGCGCACCTGCCAGCCCGCCGGCAGGTCCGCGATCTCCTCATGCGGGTAGACGCCCTTCATGGCCAGCAGCACGCCCCCCGGCCGCAGCAGGTGGCCACCGACGCGGACGATGCCGGCGAGGGTATCCATGGCACGGGCGGTCAACTGGTCATAACGGCCGGCCTCGTCCAGCGCCTCGGCGCGCGATTCGGCCACGCGGGCATTGCCCAGGCCGAGCTGGCGCACGGCCTCGCGCATGAAGCGCGCCTTCTTGCCGTTGCTCTCGACCAGGGTGACCTGCAGGCCCGGGCAGGCGATGGCCAGCGGGATGCCGGGCAGCCCGGGCCCGGTGCCGAGGTCGGCCAGGCTGCCATCGGCCACGAACGGCTGCATCGCCAGCGAGTCGAGCAGGTGGCGGGTGACCATCTCCTGCGGGTCGCGAATGGCAGTGAGGTTGTAGGTGCCGTTCCAGCGGTGCAGCAGGGCCAGGTAGCGCAGCAGCGGCGGCGCCAGCGCGGCATCCAGGCCCATGCTGGCCAGGCCCTGTTCCAGCGTGGCAGCCACGCTGGCGGGAAGTGGGTGTTCGCTCATGCCGGCATTATCGCCGGTTTTGCGCGCTGATTCCCCGCCTCAGTGCGGATACCAGGCCAACGCCGCCCGGAACTGACCGGTGGCCTGCCATTCGTGCAGGTGCCAGCGCGCGGCCTCGCCCAGTTCCGGGTCGCACCAGCGCAGGTGCAGGGCGCCATCGGCCCCCGGCGCCAGCTGCAGACGGTGCAGGCCGAACGAGATACCCTGGCCGTGCGCCTTCAGCATCGCTTCCTTGGCGCACCACACGCGGAAGAACCAGTGTTCGCGGTCGGCCTGGTCCAGGCTTTCCAGCCACGCCACCTCCTCCGGGTGGAAGAAGCGCTGCACGATCTCCAGCAGGCGGGCGCGCGGCCGCAGCAGTTCCAGGTCCACGCCCAGCCGCACGCCTTCGCCCAGCGCCACCAGCAGCACCTCACCGCTGTGGCTCCAGCCGGTGCCGTAGTGGGCCAATGCGCCGCTCAGCTCCGGCCGGCCCTTGTCATCGCGGACCAGCGGCAGCGTCTCCGGATCGGCCCCGAGGGCCTGCGCCAGCACCTGGCGTGCCTGCGGTTCGCCGCGATGGCCGGGCACGTGCGGGCGCCGCCAGACCGTCACCGGACCGAAGCGCCACGGGCCATCTAGGGTGGCTGGTAGGCTCATCCGCACGCGCCCATCACGCAATTCCACGACGGGTTCACGGCCGTGCGCGTCAACTGGTCACAGTTCCCCACCGGAGGTTCGATCATGGGCATCATCATCTGGCTGATCGTCGGCGGCATCGTAGGCTGGCTGGCCAGCATCATCATGAAGCGCGATGCCCAGCAGGGCATCATCCTCAACATCGTGGTCGGCATCGTCGGCGCGCTGATTTCCGGCTGGCTGTTCGGCGGTGGCATCAACGAAGCGATCACCATCCGCACCTTCCTGTTCTCGCTGATCGGTGCGGTGATCCTGCTGGCGATCGTCAACCTGTTCACCCGCAAGAGCATACGGTGATCTGGGGGGTAGCGCCGGGCCATGCCCGGCGTCACCCTGCCGCCGCTGCGCTCGCCGGGCATGGCCCGGCGCTACCTCAACTCAACCCAACTGTACCCACGCCGGCGCATGGTCGCTCGGGCGTTCCCAGGTGCGCGGCTCGCGGTCGATGCCCGAGGCCACCGCACCGCTCTTCAGCGCATCGGAGACCAGGGTCAGGTCGATGCGCAGGCCCAGGTTGCGACGGAAGCCGGCGGCGCGGTAATCCCACCAGCTGAAGGTGCCCGCCTCGTCGTTGTGCAGGCGGAAGCCATCGTGCAGCCCCAGCTGCAGCAGCTTGTTGAGCGCGCCGCGCTCGGCGGTGGAAGTGAGGATGTGGTTGTCGTTCCACACCTCCGGGTCGTGCACGTCGCGTGCGTCCGGGGCAATGTTGAAGTCCCCCATCACGATCAGCTTCGGGTGCCGCTGCAGTTCTTCGGCGATCCAGGCATGCACCGCCTCAAGCCAGCGCAATTTGTACTCGTACTTGTCGGTGCCGATGTCCTGGCCGTTGACCACATACAGGTTGATCACCCGCAGGTCGCCGAAGGTACCGGCGATGACACGCTTCTGCTCGTCCTCGAAGCCGGGAATGCCGATCTGCACGTCCTGCGCCGGTTCACGCGACAGCAGCGCCACGCCGTTGTAGGTCTTCTGGCCCGCGAACACGCTGCGGTAGCCCGCCGCGATCAGCGCAGAGTCGGGGAACTTGTGGTCCTCCAGCTTGGTTTCCTGGATACCGACGATGTCCGGGCCGAACTCCTTGAGCCACTGCTCCAGGTGCGGCAGGCGGACATTGAGCGAATTGACGTTCCACGAGGCGATCTTCATGCGGGCATTCTACCCGGGTGGCCGGGATGGGGGCGGCCCGGATTCCCGTGTAGAGCCGAGCCCACGCTCGGCTGCATTGACCAGGCACCCAGCCAGGGGCAGCCGGGCGTGGGCTCGGCTCTACAGAAGAATCGGGCCCTGATTCAGTAGTGCCACGCGCTGCCTGGGTTCACCGCAGCAGCAGCTTCAACAACCCCGCAATCTTCGAATACGGCGGCCGCAGCCGGTCGCTGGCCGCCCAGCGCGACTGCCACAGCACCGGCAGGCGCTTGCTCATCGCATCGAAACCCGCCCGCCCGTGGTAGGCACCCATGCCGCTTGCCCCAACCCCGCCAAACGGCAGCCCATCAGCGGCGAAGTGCAGCAGTGTGTCATTCACCGTCACCCCACCGGCCACCACTTGGCCGAGGATGCGCTCCACCGTCGCCGTGTCGTGGCTGAAGGGATACAGCGCCAGCGGCCGGTCACGGGACAGCACGTCGGCCAGCGCCGCCTCCAGATCCGGGTAGGCCCGCACCGGCAGGATCGGGCCGAAGATCTCCTCGCGCATCAGGTCCAGGTCGTCCGGCGGGTCCAGCACCACGGTCGGCACCAGCAGGCGCTCGCGGTCGGCGCGCGCAGGATCCACCTGCGCCAGCGGAATCACCGGCACGCCGCGTTCGCGCGCTTGCACCAGGTAGCGCTGCAGGCGCTGGTACTGCCCCTCGTTGATGATGCGCGTGTAGTCGTCGGCATTGCTGAAGTCGCCATAGCGTTCGCGCACCTGCTGCTGCAGCGCCTGTACGAACTCGCGCTGGCGCACGGTATCGATCAGCACGTAATCCGGCGCGATGCAGGTCTGGCCCGCGTTGAACCACTTGCCGGTGGCCAGCCGCGCGGCGGCTTTGTCCAGCGGGAAATCGCGGCAGACGATCGCCGGCGACTTGCCGCCCAGTTCCAGCGTGACCGGCACCAGATGCTCGGCGGCGGCGGCCATCACCTTACGGCCAACGGCCGTCGAGCCGGTGAACAGCAGATGGTCCAGCGGCAGCGAGGACACCGCCGCAGCCACGTCCGCCCCACCCTGCACCACCGCCACGCGCTCGGGCGGGAACACGCTGGCCAGCAGATCGGCCAGGAACGCGCTGGTGCGCGGCGTGTGTTCCGAAGGCTTCAGCAGTACATGGTTGCCAGCGGCAATCGCGGTAGCCAGCGGCACCAGCGCCAACGTAACCGGGTAGTTCCAGGGCGAGATCACCCCGACCACGCCCAGCGGCGTCGGCCGCAGCTGCGCACGCGCCGGCCACAGCTTCCAGCCGGCCGATGCGCGCTGCGGCTTCGACCAGCGCCGCAGGTGGCGGCGCAGGTGGTCGATGGCCGACAGCACGCTCATGCCGTCGGCCAGCTTCGATTCGGTGTGGGCGCGGTGGCCGAAGTCCTCGGCGATGGCCTGGGCCATTTCGTCCAGGCGTGGCTTCAACGCCTCGCGCAGGCGACGCAGGTCGGCTTCGCGCTGGTCCAGCGAAGGGCGCTGGGCCTGCCAGGCGCTGCGCAGGGTGTGCAGGAGGTCGGGGAGGTCGGCTAAGGGGGTGGTGGTCATGGGCCGATTGTAGGCTCGAGCCGTGCTTGGCTCGCATGCCAACCTTCACGCCGTGACACGGGGTCTCATTGGGATACCTCCCAACCGCCTTGCATGCGTTCACCCTCGCATGCAAACCCGTCCATCACTACGTCTTCTGCTGGTCGGTACGTTGTGCCGGACATGACTGCGGCTCCGGCAACTCCAGCGGAATTTTGATCGGGTACTCAGGGCTGCCGTAGGAGTAACAGGAGGTGGTGACCTGAATCTCATCGCAGGGCAGGAAATGCACGGTGATGCCACAGACTTTCTGATCGGTGTAATCCGGGACGGCGACGACTTTGCTATGCCTGCGCTTTTGCGCCAGGATTTTCTTCTCCCAAGCTAAGAATTTGGCCCAGTCTTCGGTTCCAGGAAAATCTCCTGTACTTCCGGCACCCGTTTCCCAGTCTACCCGCACCATCAGCCCCGGATGCCAACGTTCTGGTGCACCGTAACAGCAGCCTCCACCGCCGCCTTGATATGGGCAAATGATGTCAACGGCTGAACGGCCATCGACACTGAACCGGTTGATCGCCCAATGGGTGTGGTTGACGCCGTAAATCGCACTGGCATCCACAGCGTAGGCAGACAAGAGCAGAGGTGGGCCAGCAAGAAATGCCAGCACCACGCACTTCGAAAAAAGCATCACTGAAACTCCATAATGTATAGCCCTCATACTTTGACCGAGGGAACGAATGTGCTACTCAGGCGCAAACTCCAGGCGCCAATCACGCAGGAGCTCGATCTCTCTGGCGATCGGGCCGGCCTCTGTCCACGGAACATCCGGCGATACTTCGTCCGCCGCGGGAATCTTCCGCAAAAGAGCACCTTTGTTTCCCGTGAAGAAGTGGGGCATGAAGCAGTACGGCGCATCTCCAGTCTGACTGGGCATCTTCACCAACGTTGCAAATACCGCATTCAATGGCATCTTCGGCTTGTCGCCTGAGCACCAGGGATGCGAGGTAAGAGTATCCGGCACCCGTACGCCAATCCGCTTGAACTCCGCGACGCTGGACACCTTGCCCAAAGAGAAACGGCGTACCCGCGTCTCATCGTCCTCCAGTCCCGTCTCGATCAACCAACCCCAATTGTCATGCGCGGTACCGCCGTAGTCGCAGGTCACCAGTGTTGCGTTTGGTGCCGCGTTGTTCCAGGACAGCCAGACCTTGTTCGTTCCGCACGCTGCCTTGATCAGGGGTGATCTTTTTTCGATCTGAACGTTGCCCTGACGCTTCGAGCTGATGACCGCCTTCACAACGTGGCGGTCGCTTGCCAATCCGGCCGGATCCTGCATCCTCCATGTCCACTCTACGGGCAGATGGCGTCGTGACTCCAAGGGGTTCAGTCCAACCCCAAAGTAGTAATCACCGCGGAAATAGAATGCTGAGCAGGTAGCTTGCCAGCCGGAGCCACAAGCAACCTCCGGATAGTCCGAATAAGCCGGCCAAGGACGCATGTCATCTGCGTGCAACGGTACCCATCCTGCATCAAGCAGCAACCTGCGTACCTGTGTGTACTCCATACCTTCCCGTACGCCAGTCACTTTATCCGCTGCTGCACGTTTCGCGGGCGGTGCCGGTGATGCGGCACCCATGACGGACGCTGCAATCAGAAAAAAGCCGAACATGATCCACTCTGACGGGATGGCTTCTTCATGCTATCTGGCGCGTGGACGCATTGCTCCGACTCGAGCCATTCGCGTCACGGCTTGCCGGGTTCAACCAGAAACCCCCTCAAGCACCTCGCCAATCGCGTCAGCTCGTGTCCTCGCACAAGGAGCGTGAAGATTCGTACTTGCTTCATAGCCAAGCTGGCTCACCCTCATCAGTGTAATGAAACGGCGGTTTCCTGGAGAACGAATTTGTTGATCTTGATCTTCACCGTGCTCGCAACACTGGCTTCAACAGAGGATACGAAGGCTGACGGCGGGGAACTGGTGCACGCTGGCAGCAACATCACACTGCGATACGACGGGAAGCAGAGCGGTCGCTACCGGAACCTGTCTGTGATGAAGCAGGGCAATCTGGTGCGCCGTTTGGAGATGAGTGCGCGATCTCACTCGCTGTTCGAGCACAATGCCCAGCCAATGACGTCTCCTGACGGTAGATACGTGCTGATCACCGAGTTGGAATCCGGTCAGCTTGGTTTTCCGGATGGGCGCCGTTCTGAGCATGAAAGGCAGTACTGCGGATTCATCGACACGCTCAGCGGCTGTCTGCTCGCGCGTCAGACCGGGCAATTCTGTGGAGGGCAGTTCAATGACGCTGGCACCTGGGTATCTCCGGTCTTCCCTGACCTGGCCGCCGCGGATAGGCGCCCTACCGCAGAGGACTATGCCTCAGGCCGCCTGAGCCCTTCGGATGCACCCGATGGTTCCCTCGACAACCTTCTGCGCTGCGACCCGCCAGGTCCAGGCAACAGGGACCACTACGGGAAGCTGATCGATGCGGGGATCTTTGACGTCACTCCCTCGCAGAGAAGGGCACTGTACGGCGGGTAGAGCCGACTGTTGATCGACTGCACCAGGCTCTAACTTGCACTGCCTACCGCGATTGAGTCAGATCCCTTTCGCATGCGAAAGGGTTCCGACCCCGGGCGCGATACGGGCTGTGGCTTCGGATGCTTGTCAACCGCGATTACGGCATTGAGTGCTGTCTGTTCGCGTCTGCGGAATTTTGTGCCGCGCGTTGCGCGGTCGCCGAGCATGGCTCGGCGCTACAGGGAAACGAAAAGGCCGTGGTCTGCACCACGGCCTCTCCTTTATCCGATGAACATCATTCTTACTTGGTGATATCCACGTCCTTGGTCTCGCGCAGGAACAGGCCGCCGATCACCACCGACATCAGTGCGATCGCAATCGGGTACCACAGGCCGTAGTACAGGTTGCCGGTACCGGCCACCAGCGCGAACGAGATGGCCGGCAGGAAGCCACCGAACCAGCCGTTGCCGATGTGGTACGGCAGCGACATCGAGGTGTAGCGGATGCGGGTCGGGAACAGTTCGACCAGGTAGGCGGCGATCGGGCCGTAGACCATGGTCACGTACAGCACCAGCAGCCACAGCATGAAGATGGTGCCGGCGATGTTGATGCGCGCACCATCGGCCTTGGCCGGGTAGCCGGCAGAGGTCAGCGCGGTCTTCAGCTCCGCGCCGAACGCATCGGCCTTGGCCTTGCCTTCTTCCTTGGTCAGGCCAGCGGCCTCATACGAGGTGACGCTGGCACTGCCCACGTTCACCACCGCCAGCGAACCGGCGGCGGCGGGCTGCACGTCGTACGGCACACCGGCCTTGGTCAGCGCGGCGGTGGCCACGTCGCAGGAGCTGGTGAACTTGCGCAGGCCGACTGGATCGAACTGGAACGAGCAGGTGGCCGGATCGGCGACGACCAGGGCCGGCGAGCTGCTGCGCGCTTCTTCGATGGCCGGGTTGGCGAAGTGGGTCAGGCCCTTGAAGATCGGGATGTAGGTGATGGCCGCCAGCAGGCAGCCGGCCAGGATGATCTTCTTGCGGCCGATGCGGTCGGACAGCCAGCCGAAGAAGATGAAGAACGGCGTGCCCAGTGCCAGCGCTGCGGCGATCAGCAGGTAGGAGGTGGTGGCATCGACCTTCAGCATGCTGCTGAGGAAGAACAGCGCGTAGAACTGTCCGCCGTACCAGACCACGGCCTGGCCAGCCGCTGCACCGAGCAGGACCAGCAACATCAGCTTCAGGTTGCCGCCCTTCAGGCTGTCGCGGAACGGGGTCTTGGAGCCCTTGCCTTCAGCCTTCATCTGCTGGAACAGCGGCGATTCGCTCAGCTGCAGGCGAATCCATACCGAAATGCCCAGCAGCAGGATCGAGACCAGGAACGGGATGCGCCAGCCCCAGGCCTCGAAGGCCTCGTTGCCCAGCGTCATACGGCAGGCCAGGATGATCAGCAGCGACAGGAACAGGCCCAGCGTGGCGGTGCACTGGATGAAGCTGGTGTACAGGCCGCGCTTGTCGTCCGGTGCGTGCTCGGCCACGTAGGTGGCGGCACCGCCGTACTCGCCGCCCATCGCCAGGCCCTGGGCCAGACGCAGGATGATCAGGATCACCGGAGCGGCGAAACCGATCGAAGCGTAGTTGGGCAGCACGCCGACCAGGAAGGTCGAGATGCCCATGATCAGGATGGTGACCAGGAAGGTGTACTTGCGGCCGATGCGGTCGCCGAGGCTGCCGAAGAAGGCCGCGCCGAACGGACGCACGAAGAAGCCGGCGGCGAACGCCAGCAGGGCGAAGATCATGCCCGTGGTTTCATTGACGCCACTGAAGAACTGCTTGGCGATGATGGCCGCGAGCGAGCCGTACAGGAAGAAGTCATACCACTCGAACACCGTGCCGAGGCTCGATGCGAAGATGACCTTCTTGTGGCCCTTGGTCAGGGTGCCCGCTTTATGTGCGGTGCTGGGTGTACTGGACATGGGACGCTTCCCCTCCGAAGCAATCGTTGTTGGTGGGTGCCGACCGTTGGTCGGCACTCAATTCGGTAGATGCCGACCTTGGCCGGCACCCCATCTCGGTAGGTGCCGGCCGCTGGCCGGCACGCTCCTAGAAGCTGTACTTCGTAGTGAACTGCAACCGGGTGATGTCACCCTTGTTGCCGTTCTCCACTTCGCGACGGCCATACATCAGCTCGGCGCCGATATCGACCTTGGGCAGCGGTGAATAGAAAATGTTGCCGCGGACGCTCTGCACGCTCTTGGTCACCAGCGGGCCGAGGATGCTGTCGTTGTCGTAGTCGCTGCGCGCGTAGATCAGGTTGGTGCGCAGCTTCGGCGAGAACGCATGCCGCCAGCCGACATAGCCGGCCAGCACGCCGGTCGGGTTGAGCTCATCACGGGCCACGTCGTAGGCGCTGTCGGCAGTGATGCCCAGGCCGATGTAGCGGGCGATGCCTTCGCCGCCGGTCAACTGGTAATGCAGCGAATCGCTGTCACCCATCACCCACTTGCCGCCCAGGGTCAGGCCGCCGGCCACCTTGTCGGCCTTCGCGCCGGTGGCCTGGTTGTCGACCTTCAGCTGACGGACGATGCCGCCGACGCCGAAGGTGCCCCAGTCGCCCTTCCAGCCATAGCGCAGGGTCAGGTCGGGCAGGCTGCCACGGTCGGAGTTGGCGCTGGCGTTGGTCCAGGCACCGGTGACCGGGTTGCGGGTGCCGGTGAGGGTGGTGGTTTCCGGGTTTTCCAGTGCGACGCTGAAGCCGCCCTGGGTGTAGCGCACCTGCGCCTGGCGCACGAAGATCACGCCGTCGGTGGGGCCGACGAAGTCGACCGCTTCCGGCAGTGCGGCCGCGTCCATGAAGTTGGACCAGGTCTGGCCGGCCAGCCAGTTGTTCCAGTACATGTAGGCGTGGCGCAGGGTCACGCCGTAGGTATTGGTGGCGGTCTGGTTGCCCAGCGAGTTGCCGAAGAAGTCCATCTCGAAGAACGCACCGGCCTTGTTGCCCGATTCGCTGACGTTGTCGATGCCCAGGTTGAAGCGCGAGAACTTGGCGTGGGCGTTGAAATCGGTGCCCGAGCGCTTGCCGCTGCCGCCGGCGCCTTCCACCGGGGTCTGGCCCGGCAGATACAGCGAACGGCCGGTGGCGTCGTCGGCCAGCTGGCCATCGCTGGTCTGGGTGGCCAGGAAGTCGGCCTTGATGAAGCCGCCGATCTTGACCGTGGTGCCCGGTGCCGCGCCCGGGGTGAGGGTGGTGACCTGGATCGGCTGCTTGCCGGCCGGCACCTGTGCGACCGGCTTCTGCCCGGCCTGCACCGTGCGCACTTCGGTCACCGCCTGCTGGGTCTGGCTGATCTGGGTCTGTTGTTGTTGCTGCGAAGACAACAGCAGCTGGACCTGGCGTTCCAGTTCGGCAACGCGTGCTTCCAGTGCCTTCTCTTTGGCGGTCTCTGCGAACGCCATGCCCGGTGCGACCAGGGCGACCAGCATGCAGGCCGCCAAAGGTGTGCGCACGGCTTTCAACGTACGGTGGCTCATGTTGCCCTCTCTCCCAAGTGGCAAGGTGATGCCGCGCGTGGGGCACGGTCGAGCCGAGACTGCGGGGCGATTATGTATAGCGGCTATTCGCCATTGGTCGAACCCGGCCCTGCAGGGCGCTCACTTTCGACCATGGTCTAACCAGGGTGGTGACGCGGCCAGGGGTGGATGGGGCAAACTGAGGGGGATCGGTCGTTGCGATGCTGCGACCGCACATACAAAGTCAACGTGCAAGTGAGGGTGCCATGGCTGATATCTACCCCGTCGATCCGCAGTTCGCCGCCAAGGCACGCATCGACAAGAAGACCTATGAACAGCAGTACCAGGCGTCGGTGGCCAATCCGGATGGATTCTGGGGCAAGGCCGCCGAGCGCCTGCAATGGATGCGCAAGCCGACGAAGATCAAGAACGTCAGCTATGACCTGTCCGACTTCCACATCAAGTGGTTCGAGGATGGCGAGCTCAATGCCAGCGTGAACTGCCTGGATCGCCAGCTCGAGACGCGCGGCGACAAGACCGCCCTGCTGTTCGAGCCGGACGGCCCGGATGCACCCGCCCAGCACGTGACCTATCGCGAGCTGTACGAGCGCACCTGCCGCCTGGGCAATGCGCTGCGCAACCTCGGGGTCAAGAAGGGCGACCGCGTCACCATCTACCTGCCGATGATCGTCGACGCCGCGGTGGCCATGCTGGCCTGCGCGCGCATCGGTGCGATCCACTCGGTGGTGTTCGGTGGCTTCGCGCCGAACTCGATCGCCGACCGCGTCAGCGACTGCCAGAGCAAGCTGATCATTACCGCCGACGAAGGCCTGCGTGGTGGCCGCAGGATTCCGCTGAAGGCCAACGTCGATGCCGCGCTGAAGCTGCCGGGCACGAACACGGTTGAAACCGTGCTGGTGGTGCGCCACACCGGCGGCGCGGTGGACATGCAGGCCCCGCGCGACCGCTGGTTCCACGATGTGGTGGACAGCCAGCCGGCCACCTGCGAACCGGAACGCATGAACGCGGAAGATCCGCTGTTCATCCTCTACACCTCCGGTTCCACCGGCAAGCCGAAGGGCGTTCTGCACACCACCGGCGGTTACCTGCTGTACGCGGCCTACACCCATGAAGCGGTGTTCGACCTGCGCGAGGACGACATCTACTGGTGCACCGCCGACGTCGGCTGGGTCACCGGCCACAGCTACATCGTGTACGGCCCGCTGGCCAACGGCGCGACCTCGCTGATGTTCGAAGGCGTGCCGAACTATCCGGACACCTCGCGCTTCTGGAATGTCATCGACAAGCACAAGGTGACCATCTTCTACACCGCCCCGACCGCCATCCGTGCACTGATGCGCGAAGGCGAGGAGCCGGTGAAGAAGACGTCGCGCGCGTCGCTGCGCCTGCTCGGCAGCGTGGGCGAGCCGATCAACCCGGAGGCCTGGCGCTGGTACTACGAGGTGGTCGGCGACAGCCGCTGCCCGATCGTCGACACCTGGTGGCAGACCGAGACCGGCGGCATCCTGATCTCGCCGCTGGCCGGCGCGATGGACCTCAAGCCGGGGTCGGCCACCCTGCCCTTCTTCGGCGTGCAGCCGGCGCTGGTCAATGCCGATGGCGAGATCCAGGACGGCCCGACCGAGGGCAACCTGATCATCCGTGACTCCTGGCCGGGCCAGATGCGCACCGTGTATGGCGACCACCAGCGTTTCATCGATACGTATTTCCGCACCTACCCCGGCAGCTACTTCACCGGCGACGGTTGCCGCCGCGACGAGGACGGCTATTACTGGATCACCGGCCGCGTCGACGATGTGATCAACGTGTCCGGCCACCGCATCGGCACCGCCGAAGTGGAAAGCGCGCTGGTCTCGCACCCGAAGGTGGCCGAAGCGGCCGTGGTCGGCTTCCCGCACGACGTGAAGGGCCAGGGCATCTACGCCTACGTCACCCTGGTGGCCGAAGAGGCACCGAGCGATGAACTGCACAAGGAACTGATCGCCTGGGTGCGCAAGGAGATCGGCCCGATCGCCACGCCGGACCACCTGCAGTGGGCGCCGGGCCTGCCGAAGACCCGCTCGGGCAAGATCATGCGCCGCATCCTGCGCAAGATCGCCGAGAACGCGCCGGACCAGCTCGGCGACACCTCGACCCTGGCCGACCCGTCGGTGGTGGCGTCGCTGGTGGACGAGCGCAAGGTGCGCTGACGTACGACCCGGGGTCGGATCCCTTTCCTCAAGGAAAGGGCTCTGACCCCATCTGCTTTCCCCCACGGTTCCCCCCCGACCATGACCACCCTCCTGATTGCCGATGACCACCCGCTGTTCCGCGAAGCCCTGCGCGGCGCCGTGCAGCGGGTCATCCCGGGCGTGCAGCTGTTCGAGGCCGACAGCGTGGAAGCGTTGTATGCACTGGCCGACCAGCACAACGACGCCGACCTGGTCCTGATGGACCTCAACATGCCCGGTGCGCAGGGCTTCAACGCACTGGTGCACATGCGCTCACTGCACCCCCAGCTGCCAGTGGTGGTGGTATCCGCGCGCGAAGAGGCCACGGTGATGCGCCGCGCGCTCGACCACGGTGCGCTGGGCTTCATCCCGAAGTCTGCGGATTCGGACACCATCGGCCATGCGCTGGGCACCATCCTCGATGGCGAGACCTGGGCACCGCCGGAAGCGCACAACGTACCGCCCACCGGCAGCGAAGAACGCGAAGTCGGCCAGCGCCTGCGCGAGCTGACCCCGCAGCAGTTCCGCGTGCTGCAGATGCTCGGCGCCGGCCGCTTGAACAAGCAGATCGCCTACGACCTCAACGTCTCCGAAGCGACGATCAAGGCCCACGTCACCGCCATCCTGCGCAAGCTGGGCGTGACCAACCGCACCCAGGCCGTACTGATGGCCGGCAAGCTGGCGATCGACGACGACGCCATCGTGCTGCCGCCGGAAGAAGACTGATTGTGACCGACTATGGAGCCGAGCATGGGCTCGGCTCTACAGACGTCATGATGCCCCTGTAGAGCCGAGCCCATGCTCGGCTGCTCTTTGCCTCAATACCAATCACTCCTCAAGCGGCCATCGACTCCACACATAGGGGTATTCCCCGATGCGCGTGGCCAGCCCAGCACGCACTGGATTGGCCGCGATGTACATCGCCTGCGTGCGCAGGCACTCATCGCCGCGCAGCGCATGATCGTAGTATCCCGGCTGCCAGATCGGCGCGTTGGCCTCAGCGCGCCTGCCGATGGAACGCCCGCTCCGTGATTTGAGGATCTGCATGCAGCCGGCAAGCGTGCCGGTACGGAGTTCGAACAGCCAATGCAGATGATCCGGCATGACCACCCAGGCGAGGGAGGAGGTGCGCCCCGTCCGCTCTACGGTCCGCAGGGCTTCGATCAGCAGATCGACGTTGGCCTTGTCACTGAACCAGGGACGACGCGCATGCGTCACCGTGGTAAGTGCATAGACATTGCCGGTATGCGACCAACGACCATAACGGAGTGCGGGACTGGCCATGCGAAGAGGCTATGGCACGCATGCCAGTCTCTCCATCAGTGCAACACCGCAATGCTTGTCAGCCAACACTCTGATGTAGAGCCGAGCCCATGCTCGGCTGCCATGCAAAGCAGCCGAGCGTGGGCTCGGCTCTACAGGTTTCCCTGCTCACCCCACGCCGTGCAGGTGTTCGTACAGGATCGTCGCGCCGATGATCACCAGGATCACGCCGCCGATGATCTCGGCACGCTTGCCGACCATGCTGCCCAGCACGCGGCCGAGCATGATGCCGACGGTCACCATGGTCAGCGTGCACAGACCGATGACCGCGGCCATCACGCCGATATGCACGTCCATGAAGGCCAGGCCGATGCCCACGGCCATTGCGTCGATGCTGGTGGCGAAACCGGTCAGCGCCAGCTTCCAGAAGCCGTGGTGCTGCGAAGGGTCTTCATCATCTTCGCCACTGTCCGGGCGCAGGCCGTTGTAGATCATGTGGATGCCCAGCGCGCCGAGCAGGCCGAAGGCGATCCAGTGGTCGAAAGCTTCCACGTACTGCAGGGCGGCACGGCCGAGCAGCCAGCCGATGATGGGCGTGATTGCCTCGATGACACCGAAGATGATGCCGGCGCGCAGCGCGTCACGGAACACCGGTTTGCGCATGGCGGCACCCTTGCCGATCGCGGCTGCGAAGGCATCGGTGGACATGGCAAAGCCGATCAAGAGGATCGAGATGGGGGACATTGGCGACTGCTGAAGGTCGGGCTAGGACGGACGCACGGCCGGCGCTCGCGCCCAACCTGACGTTGCGCGCGCGGGCCGCTGGTCTCGCCAACCATCATGGTTGTCCACGCCACGGCGCACTGGCCGAGTATGTTGACGTGGACGATTCCTGCGAAGGAATCCGGCTACTCCCCAAGGGGACGCGAAGCTTAGCATCGCGATCCACGCGTGGCGCATTTCCATCGAAACGCGCAGGCAGGGCTGGTTTGTATAGCGATGGCTATATCAGCACGTCGCTGCGCGCGGGCTCGGCTCTACAGAGGGCCCCCGCAACTGGATTTTTGTAGAGCCGAGCCAATGCTCGGCTGCTGTTCGGCCGGGCCACGGAACACCATGCCCCGCGCAGCAGCCGAGTGCGGACTCGGCTCTACATCGCCATCAGGCATCGCTGTTGCCGGCATCGCGCAGCGCGCCGAGGAAGGCGCGCAGCGAAGCCGGTTTGATCGGCTTGGTCAGCACGCGGTAGCCACGCTCGCGTGCCATCCGCTTCAGTTCGTCACGCCCATCGGCGGTCAGCAGCGCACCCGGCAGCGGGTAGCCGGCCGCCTCGCGCAGCGCCACCAGGGCATCAAGGCCATCCATGCGATCGTGCAGGTGGTAGTCCACCAGCATCACCTGCGGACGCTCGGCAATCTTCTCCAGCGCCTGGTCGACGGTGGCGGCGGTGATCACCTGCACCTGCCAACGGCCGAGCAGTGCGCGCATGCCGTCGAGGATTTCCTCGTCGTTGTCCACGCACAGCACCCGCAGGCCCGCCAGCGAATCGCTGCGCACCGGTGTGGCCACGGCCTGGGTCGCCTTGGCAGGCTCGGTGTAGCCGGGCAAGGGCGCAACCCGCGGCAGGATGATCGAGAACATCGAGCCACTGCCAACGCGGCTGCGTGCATTGAGACGATGGTCGAGCAGGCGCGAGATGCGCTGGCAGATCGACAGGCCCAGGCCCAACCCCTGCTCGCCCCAGTCGAACGGCTGCTGGTAGCGGTGGAACTCGTCGAAGATCTGCCGCATGTGGTGTTCGGGAATGCCCGGGCCGGTGTCCCACACCTGCAGTTCCACCTCGTCGCCGCGCTGGCGCACGGCCAGCACGATGCGCCCCTGGCGCGTGTAGCGCAGCGCATTGGCCAGGAAGTTCTGCAGTACGCGGCGCAGCAGGCGGCGATCGCTGCGTACCCAGGCCGCGCGTGCGAACAGATCCAGGCGCAGGCCACGGCCTGCGGCGACCGGCGTGTACTGCGCGGCCAGCTCGCGCATCAACGCACTCACATCGAACTCGCCGATCACCGGGTGCAGGCCACCGGCATCCAGCCGCGACACGTCCAGCAGGCCATCCAGCAGTTCTTCGGCTGCGCGCAGCGACGCGTCCACGCGTTCGGCCAGATGCTTTTGTTCGTCGCTCACGTGATCGCTGTCGCGCAGCGCGGACGCAAACAGGCGCGCCGCATTCAACGGCTGCAGCACGTCATGGCTGATCGCCGCCAGGAAACGGGTCTTCGACTGCTGCGCGACCTCGGCCTCATGCGAGCGCTCGGCCACGCGCTGTTCCAGCGTCTCGTTGGCTTCAAGCAGAGCCCTTTCAGCGTGCTTGTAGTCGGTGATGTCGTTGTAGCTGGTCACGTAGCCGCCGCCCGGCAGCGCCTGGCCGCGCATCTCGATCACCTTGCCGTCGCTGCGGGTGCGCTCGAACACGTGCGGCGAACCGGCGCGCATGTAACCGATGCGGCGGTTGATCTGCACTTCGATATCGCCCTCGCCCAGCTCGCCGCGCTCGGCGTTGTAGCGGATCAGGTCGGCCACCGGGCGGCCCACGTAGAGCATGCCGTCGGGGTAGCCGAACATGTCCTGGTAGCGGCGGTTCCATGCGGTCAGGCGCATGTCCGGATCGACCACGCTGACCCCGGCGCTGATGTTCTCCAGCGTGGTCGACAGGATCTCGCGGTTGAAGCGCAGTTCCTGCCCGGCTTCGTCCAGTACCGCCACCACTTCACCCAGGTCCATGCCCGAGCCACGCAGCAGGCTGGTCAGCAGCAGGCGTGCGGACGCCGCGCCGATCGACGCGGCCAGCAGGCGTTCGGTGAACTGCACCCACGGGCGGTCTGCAGGCGCGGAGGATTGCAGTTCACGGCCCAGTGACTGCGCCTGCTCGAAGAACGAACGCCGCGCATGACGTTCGCCGACCACGCGCGAGGCCAGCGCCAGCAGGTCGCCCACATGCACGTGGCCGGGCCAGCCGCCGGCCACCGACGGGCGCTCGGCATACGGGTCGAGGAACGGTGCCGCACGCAGGCGCTCGTCGACGCCGGGCCGCCAGCGTGCGGACACCAGCATCATCGTGGCCGCATTGACCAGCAGCGACCAGAACGTGCCGTGGGTCAGCGGATCCCAGCCGGACATGCCGAACAGCTGCTGCGGACGCAGCCACTCGATGCCGAACGGGCCGTGCTGCACCCAGCCGGCGTCGACCCAGCCGGCCATGGTCATCGCCGGCAGCAGCAGGGTGTACAGCCAGGTGGCGAAGCCCAGCAGCATGCCCACTTCGACGCCGCGCCGGCTGGCACCGCGCCAGTACAGGCCGCCGATCAGGCCGGGCGCGAACTGCGCCACCGCTGCGAACGCCATCAGGCCGTACGAGGCCAGCGTGCTGTCGTTGCTGCTGGTGCGGTAGTAGCTGTAGGCCATCAGCGCCAGCAGCAGGATCGCCAGGCGGCGGATCCACAACACGCGCGAGGCGACGTCGGCGGCTTCCTGGTGGTCACCGCTCCGACGCAGCAGCACCGGCATCACCAGATCATTGCTGACCATGGTCGCCAGCGCGATGGACGAGACGATGACCATGCCGGTGGCCGCCGAGAAGCCGCCCACGTAGGCGATCAGCGCCAGCGCATTGCGGCCTTCGGCCAACGGCAGCGCCAGCACCATCGAATCGTCTGCAACGCTGCCGCCGGTGCCGAACAGGGTGACGCCGGCGGTGGCGATCGGCAGCACCATGCCCGAGATCAGCACCAGGTAACCGCCGAACATCCAGCGCGCGCGGCGCACGTCGCGCACATCGCCGCACTCGACCACGGCCACGTGGAACTGGCGCGGCAGGCAGATGATGGCGAGGAAACTGAGCAGGGTCTGCGAGATGAAACCGACCGGCGGCAGGCCGGTGAACAGCGTATGCACCGACTCGACCACCGCGTCGGTGCGGTTGCTCAGCCACAGGTAGGCGAACACGCCCACCGCCAGCATCGCCAGCAGCTTGATCACCGATTCGAAGGCGATCGCCAGCATCATGCCGTGGTGGTGCTCGGTGGCATCGACCTGGCGGGTGCCGAACAGGGTGGCGAACAGCGCCATCAGCAGCGCCACGTACAGCGCCGGGTCGGTGAAGAAGCCGGTGGGGCCGGTGTTGCCGGTCAGCACCTGCAGGCTCATCGCCACCGCTTTGTACTGCAACGCCAGGTACGGAATGATGCCGATCAGCGCGATGATCGCCACCAGCGCCGCCAGCCGCCGCGAGCGACCGAAGCGCGAGGAGATGAAATCGGCGATGGAGACCACGTTCTGGCTGCGTGCGATCAGCGCCAGGCGCTCGATGATGCGCCAGCCGAACAACAGCAGCAGCAGCGGGCCGATGTAGATCGGCAGGTAGCCCACGCCATTGCGCACGGCGGTACCCACCGCGCCGTAGAAGGTCCACGACGAGCAGTACACGGCCAGCGCCAGGCTGTAGACCACCGGCCGCAGCCACGGCCGGTCGGGGTACATCGGCCGACGGTCGCCCCACCACGCCACGCCGAACAGCAGCGCGGCATAGGCAACCGAGACCAGCAGCAGGATCCAGCTGGAGACCACGCGTGCGTTTCCGTGGGAAGAACCCGCAGTGTAGGCCAGGCGTGGCCGGGGGTGCGGGCGCGTTGGGGGCAACCACCCCCACCCAGGTGGGGGCCTACGCGGTGCGGGCCACGACCGTGGGTCGTGGCCGGCTTCTTACTGGGCCGGCACGCCCATTTCCTTCAGCAGTTCCGGCGCCGGGTAGACCTTGGCCAGCAGCCAGCGCAGGTAGCGCATGTCCACGTGCACGGCGCGCTTGTAGCGCGGGTCGAACCACCAGCTGGCACTGACCGACTCCCAGTTGCTGTCGAAGTTCAGGCCGATCAGTTCGCCCTTCGCATTGAGCACCGGCGAGCCGGAGTTGCCGCCGGTGGTGTCCAGGTTGGTCAGGAAATTGACCGTCTGGGTGTTCAGTGCCGGATCGGCGGTGCTGCCGAAGTCACCTTTGGCGATCGCGGCCAGCAGCGGCTTGGGTGCGTCGAACGGATAGGCGTTGGTGTTCTTCTCGACGATGCCGGCCACGGTGGTCACCGGCGAGTAGGTCACGCCATCGCGCGGGTGCAGTGCCTCGACCTTGCCGTAGCTGATGCGCAGGGTGCGGTTGGCATCCGGGTACACGGCGCGGCCCTGCTTGGCACGCCAGGCGAACAGCGCCTGCATGTAGGCCGGGCGCAGGCGCAGCTGCTCGCCCTCGCGGGTCTTGCTTTCGTTCTCGATGCGCAGCTGCGCGGCCACCAGCGGGCCGGCCACAGCGATCAACGGATCGGCGGCCAGGGCCTTGCCTTCGCGCGCAGCCACGAAGCGCGACAGGCGCTGCGCCTCGTCACCCAGCTGGGTGCCGGCGTACAGGGTGTCCAGTGCCTTGGCCAGCTGCTGCGGGGTACGGCCGAAGGCGGCGTCGAACTCGGCCACGCGCTGCGCGTCCGGCAGCTGCTGGTAACGGGTCAGCAGGGTGGTCAGCAGGGCCTTCTCGACCTCCGGTGCGTAGCGGCGCTGGACCTGCTTGAGCACGCCTTCGATCATCGCCTGGTCGCGCTGCTGGTAACCGCTCTCGCGTTGCGCGTCCGGTTTGGCCGATTCGATGCGCAGACGCTCCAGCAGCAGCGCCGAGCGCAGCAACTGGCTCTGTGCGGCCATCTGGTCCAGCAGCAGGTCACGCTCGCCCACCGCCGCGCCCTGTGACAGGTTGGCCAGCAGCGCCTTGATGTCGCCCTGGTACCTGCGGTCGGTGGCGGCCAGCATCGCGGTCTCGTCGGCGGCACGCTGGGCCTTGGCATCGCTGCGCAGCAGGCCTTCCAGCTCACCGGCGGCGCGCTTGCGGTTGTTCTTCAGCGACTGCAACTGCGAAGCGTAACGGGTACGTGCCTGCGCGTCCTTGGCGGTTGCCGCCTCGATGGTGTCGATCATCTGCTGGAACACCGAAACGCGGCGCGGCAGCACGGTGTCGATCTGGCCGGCGAATTCTGCCGCAGTACGGTGGCGGTAGGTGATGCCCGGATAACCGGCCAGCATCGCGTAGTCGCCCTCCTTCGGGCCCTCTACCGACATCTGCAGGTGTGCCGGCGCCTGGTAGGGCACGTTGTCCTTGCTGTAGGCGGCCGGCTTGCCGTCCTTGCCCACATAGGCGCGCAGCAGGGTGAAGTCGCCGGTGTGGCGCGGCCACATGAAATTGTCGATCTCATCGCCATAGTTGCCGATCGCACGCGGCGGCGCGTACACCAGGCGCACGTCGCTCAGTTCCAGCTGGGCGATGCGGTAGAAGTCGGTGCCGTAGTACATGTTGGCCACCGAGCAGCGCACGCTGCCGTCCTTCTCGCACTCGGCCACGATCTGCTTGCTGGCCGCATCGACGGCATCGAAGTAGGCACGGCCGGTCTTGCCGCGGGCCTGCGCCAGCACCTGATCGGTCACCTTGTCGAAGCCAACGGTGACCAGCACGCGGAAGTCGGGGTTGGCCGGGCGCTCGTCGGCACGGTCCCTGGCGATGAAGCCACCGTTGATCAGGTCGTGCTCTGGCGAGCTGTTGTACTGGATCACGCCCATCGCCACGTGGTGATTGGTCAGCAGCAGGCCGTCGCTGGACACGAACGAGCCGGTGCCGCCGCCCGCGCGCACCACCGCGCTCAGCGGCGGCGCGGTGACATTGGCCAGGTCGGCCGGATTGCCCTTGAAGCCAGCGGCCTGCAGCGGCTTGGCCAGGTCCGGCAGCTGGGTCGGCATCCACATGCCTTCATCGGCGTGGGCACCGGCGGCGAGGGTCAGGCCCAGGGCCAGGGCGGTGGGAAGGGCTTTGCGTGGCGACATGAGGCAATCCGGTACGACAGAACAGCCCGGGACCATAGCCGCTGGGGCCGGATGGGGCAACGGCCGATGGTTGGGGACCTGACGGGTAGAGCCGAGCCCATGCTCGGCTGCTCTTCCTTCAACCCGCGCCGCGCGCAGAAGCCGAGCATGGCTCGGCTCTACAGGGATGCCACGGCGGGTTACTTCTCCCGCCGCCAGTTGATCGAACCACGGTTTTCCACCGTGCTCGATTCCACTTCCACATCAAACCCGCGGCGCAGCAGGTACTTCAGCGTGATCACCGAACCGGCGCCCACCAGCGACACGCCGTAACCCACGTAAAGCTTGGGTGAGATGTACTTGCCGACGCCGATCACCGAACCACCCAGCGCGCGCGACTGGCTTACGCCGGCATCATCCAGGCCCAGCTTGGCACCCAGCTGCGAGGCGAGCAGGCCACTGCCAGCCGAGAGCGCCGCCGAGGCCGCGTTGACCTGCTGCGCCTGGTCGCTGCTGGCGCCGGTCAGGCTGCGTCCCAGCACCAGATAGGCCAGTGCCTCGGACTGCGACATCGCCGGATCGGACCACACGTCGGCACGCGGTTGCTGGGCACGCCCGGTCACGTCGATGCCGGCGGTGACATCACCGATGCGGCGCTCGGCGCGGATGTTGATGCGCGGGTCGGACACCGCGTTGTAGTTCCAGTTGAGGTTGCCGCGGGTGATGGTCAGGTCCTGCCCGTAAGCCTTGTAGCGGCCGCTCACTTCCAGGCCGCCATTGGCGGTCATCTCGCGGCCGGGCTTGGCCCAGACCTGCATCTTGCCGGTCAGCGCGCCCTTCAGGCCGAACCCGGTCATCTTCACCTTGTCGCCGAGGCTGACGGTCAGGTCCATGTCCAGCGGCGAGGTGCGCGACTCTTCCGGATCGGCCGGGTCGAGCACCACCACGTCTTCGGATACCGAGGTGCCGCGGTCCAGGCGTTCCAGGTCGATGTCGGCCTCGGGCACGTGCACGGTGCCACGCAGCTCCATCGCTGCCTTGGCCAACGTGAAGTCGAGGTTGGGGTTGGCGACGATGCGCAGTTCGCTGGTGCTGGACAGCAGCACGTTCTCGCCATGGATCTTCAGCTGCAGCGGCTGCGCATCGCCGAACCACGACAGGCCACCGTCCACGTACAGCGTGCCCTGGCCGGAGTTGGCCTGCGCGGTGATCTTGGCCGAACCATCGGGCTGGGCCACGAAGCTGCCCTTGCCCTGGTCGAAGGTCAGGCCGAGCGCCGGGAATTCACCCTTGAAGTTGCTCAGCTGTGCGTCGCCACCCAGCGACGGCTGGCCTCGCGTCCCGCGCAGGCTGACGTGGCCTTCGATCAGGCCGGTCGGTCGCACGATGTCCGGCGAGAACAGCTCCAGCCAGTACAGCCGCGACATGTTGAGGTAGAGCTCACCATTCAGCGGCGCACTGGCTTCCCAGCCGGTCTGCATCTTGGCGTCGACGAAGCCGTTGCCCTGGAAGCCCATGCCCAGGTAGCCCTTGATGCTGGCCGGGGTCATGTCGAGCTTCAGCGAGAACTGGTCATAGCGCACCAGCTCGCCGCGGGTGGTATCGCCCACAGTGTTGCGGTTCTCGCCCAGGCGCACGCCGCCTTCCTTCGAGCGCACTTCCACATGGCCTTCCCAGGCGTTGCCGCGCGGGCGGATCTGCGCGTCCAGGCTGACATCGCCGCGAAGGTAGATGCGGCGGCCGGACTGCGGCGGCAACCACGGCTGCACCAGCGCCAGTGGCAGCGCGTCGCTGCGCACCACCAGGCCTTCGCGTGGCCAGTTGGCCTGTGCGCACAGCGCGCCGCTGCTGGCCGCGGCCAGGCAGGCTTCGGACAGCGTGTAGGTGCTGCCGTTGATCGCGAACGCCGCCGGTGCACGCAGCGCCCAGGCATCACCCTTCACCGGTGCGATGCGCAGCGACGCCAGCTCGCCACGCCACTGCGTGCCCTGCTGGCGCACGCTGCCCTGCAGCTCGATCGCACCCATCTCGTTGCGGGTCTGCGCAGCCAGGCGCAGGTTGGACACACTGCCCTGCGCGTCGATGTTCAGCCGCTCCAGCAGCATGCCCGCGTTGACCTGCTGGCCCTGCACCGCCAGCGTGCCGCTGTCGCCGCGCCACGGCAGGCGGCCCTTGATGCTCACGCTCTCGGCGCCGTAGCCATCCCAGTTGAGGTTGTTGCCGACCAGGTCGGCGGTGATGTCCGGCGCATCGCGCGGGCCCTTCACCTGTACCTGGCCACGCAGGCCACCGTCTGCGCCCGGCAGCAGGTCGCTCAACTGCAATGGCTCGAAACGCGCATCGATGTCGAGGCGGTCGCCGACCTTGCCCGACGCGGTCACCCGGCTGCTGCCCAACGCCAGTTTCAGGTCACCCTGGCCCTGCGCGCCCTGCAGCGCGAACTTGCCCTGTGCGTCGAGATTGCGCTGGCGCAGCATGCCCTTCAGCGAGGGCAGGTCCACCGTGGCTTCCAGCGTACCGGCGGTGCCCGGTGCGGCATTGGCCGGCGGCGGCAGCTGGCGGCCCTTGGAGGCCAGGTTGCCGGACAGGCGGCCATTCCAGCCTGGCACGAAATAGCCGGGGTCGAAGTCCTTCAGCGTGGCCTTGGCGTCCCAGTCCAGCTGCGGCGCCCAGGCCACCTGGCCTTCCACCTGCAGCTGGCCACCGGGCGTCTGCGCCTGCAGCTGGTGGATCGACGCGGCCTGGTCATTGCCACGCACATCGAAGTGCAGCTGCGCCTTCTGCTTTTCGCGTTCGACCTCGGCGCGGCCGATCGCCGCCCAGGCCTTCAGGGTACCGGCCAGGCCGAAGCGTGCTTCCTTCAGAGTGACCGGCACCGGCGCGCTGCCGGCGGTGTTCGGATCAGGCGCCGGTACATAGGTCAGGTCACGCGCGACCACCGAGAAGTTGAGCTTCTGCTGGTCTTCCTGGCTGAAATCGGCGGTACCCTCCAGGCGGGCTTCGCCACCGAGACCCTTCAGCAGCAGCGGCGAAACCTTCAGCACCTGGTCCTGCAATGACACCACGGACGGTGCCAGTTCCAGTTCCTGCCCGCCCTGCTTCACCTTGCCACGCAGGCTGGCATTGCCGCCCTTGCCAGCAGCAGTGAAATCCAGCGACAACGGCATGATCGCCGAGCTCGCCAATGCCGACGACAGCAGCGCCAGATCCAGCTCGTCGCTGCGCACGCTGGCATTCCACGTCGGGTCGGTGCGGCCATCGAACACCAGCATCGCGTGCAGCGGCTTCGGTGCACGCCCGGCCACCGCCACTTCCATGTGCGACAGGTCACCGCGGGCGACCAGGCCGACGGTAGCGGCCGTGCGCCCACGCGGTGCCGGCAACACCGCCGTCACCGTCACGTCGGTGTCGTACTCCTTGGCCGGGATGTAATGGCCTTGGGCAGTGAAGTTGCCCATGTCACTGTCCACCACCAGCTTGTGCGCCTGGAACTCGCCGTTGGCGATCTCGATGCCACCACGCACGCGGCTGATGTCGATCACCGGTTCGTTGGCCTGGCTGATGCGGAAGCCATCGATGGCGATGGCATCGGCCTGGATCGCCAGCGGCATCTCGATCTGCGGCAGGGAATCGGGCCAGGACGGCAGCTTGAACGGCTCATCGCTCTTGGCCAGGTTCAACGTCGCGTTGGTCAGCTCCAGCTTGTCCAGCAGCAGCTTGCGGCCCAGCAGCGGGCGCAGGTCCGGCTCCAGGTGCGCACGCTCGGCGTGGAAATGGATGTCGTCATAGCGGAAGTCGACGTTGTACAGGGTCAGCGGTCCGGCCACCGGACCCTCCACCTTGTCCCAGGTGAAGCTGGCACCCACCGGCAGCCGCGCCACCACCTGGGCCAGCAGTACGTCACGGCCGGCCACGGTCTGCAGCAGCCAGTACACCGCCAGCAGGGCCAGCAGCACCAGGCCGATCACACCGGCGCCGGACCATGCCCAGAAGCGGCGACGGCGATAGAAACGCACGCGTGGCGGCGGGGTGTTCGGGGTCGGTGCGGGCGTGCTCACAGGTCCGCTCCGATGTTCAGGTACAGCTGGAACTGCGAATCCGGGTTGTTCAGGCCGTGCGCCACGTCGATGCGCACCGGGCCCACCGGCGATTTCCAGCGCACGCCGAAGCCGACGCCGGTATGCAGGTCGATGGTGTTGTCGAAGGCACTGCCGGTATCGACGAACACCGCCGCACCCCAGGGGCCACCGTTGAAGTAGTGCTCGTACTCGGCCGAGCCGATCACCAGGTTCTTGGCACCCAGCGCGTACTTGTCCGGCTTCGGCGTACGCGGGCCGACCTCACGGTAGGCGTAGCCGCGGATGCTGCGGTCACCACCGGCGAAATAGCGCAGGCTCGGCGGCATCGCCACCAGATCGCTGGTCCAGGTGGTGCCGCCCTCGCCGCGCAGGATCAGGCGGTTGCTTTCACCCACCGGGATGTACCAGCGCAACACGGCGTTGGCCTGCACGAAGCTGGTATCCGAGCCGGCGCCTTCCACGCCGGCACGCACCGTCGCCGCGCCGCTGATGCCCTTGCGCGGGAACATCTCGTCGTCGACGTTGACGTAGTCGGCAACCATCTGCGGGTACACCAGCGTCGAGGTGTTGTAGACGGCGTCGGTGAATTCGGTGCCGGAGGCATAGCGCCAGCGCTCGCGTAGCGCATTGACCGAGGCGATCGCGGTCCAGTGCTCGTTGATCTCGCCGCTGCGGCTGGCGATCAGCTTGAAGTTGCGCAGATCGATGTAGTCGGTCTGCTCGTCGTACGCGCTGGCGGCGAAGGTGTACCAGCCGTCGAGCCAGTTGAAGGCCGGAATGCGGTAACTGGTGACCAGGCTCTTGCGCTTCTGCGCATAGTCCAGCTGCGTGTTCATCTTGTGGCCGCGGTTGTTCAGGAACCGCCGCTCGATGCCACCGCGCACACCCGGGCCGCTCTCGCTGCCGTAGCTCAGGCCTGCGGTGTAGATGGTGCGCTTGGCCCGGGTCAGCTTCACGTCCACCGGCACTTCGCCGTTTTCATCGGCCTGGTCCGGGCGCGGCTGGATGTCGATCACGCTGAAGTAGTCCAGCTTGGTCAGCGACTCGCGCAGCCGGTCCAGCTTGCCCTCGTGGTAGTAGCTGCCCTGGTCCCAGTACACCAGTGGATCGAACAGCTTGTCGACGAAGTAATCCTGCTCGAAGCGCACCGGGCCCATGTTGTAGCGGCGGCCGCTGTCCCAGGTCAGGTCGATGTCGGCGGCGTTGTCGGCGCGGGTGATCTGCACCTGGCGCTGGGTGTAGTCGGCATCGAAGTAGCCACGCTCGGCCAGGCGCCGGGTGATGGTGATCTTGCTGGCTTCGTACTGGGTGTGCTCGAAGCGCTGGCCCTTGCGCGGCTTGAAGGCGGCCAGGTCGTCCTGCAGGTACTGGTCGTACATCGCCGGGCCGGTGATGTCGATGTGCTCGCGGCGCACGGTCACCGGGGCGCCCTTGTCGACATGGATCAGCACGCGCACATGCTCATCCTCGCGCGGCGCCTCGACCTTGATCACCGGGTTGTAGTACCCGAATGGCTCCAGCGCCTGGCGGGTCTGCCGCTCGGCCTGCGACAGCAGGTACTCCAGGCGCGATTCGCCCTGCTCCTTGCCGATCGTGTCGTAAAGCGACAGCGATTCCTGGATGTTCTCGATGATTGCGGCGTCGTCGCCCTTGTCCAATCCCTTGATGTCCACCTTGTCGATGGTGCCGCGCGCATGGACCACGGAAGTGGCGGCCAGCGACAGGACCATCAGCGGCAGGGCGTATTTCTTTGGCTGCATGCGGCACAGCATACCGACCGGAGGTGACGATGCGAAATGCATCACGTCATTGGGGATCGGTTGTTAAGTGGCGGTCAAAATACACCGCAAGGCGTCGATTGTCGCAATCGACCAATCAGGATGCCGGCATCGTCCACGATGTCGGCAATGACCCCGATAGACATCCGCCGGCGATGCTCCGGCAGTGCCGG